>JBFGHG010000679.1:0-2968 GCA_041578395.1 Acidobacteriota bacterium | reverse complement strand
TTCTCCGCGACTCCGAATCGGTGAATCAGACCCTGCGGATGATCATCGACGCAGCGCGGGCGAAGGTTGGCAAGTCGAAGTAAGGCTGGGGAACAGAGGCGAGAAAGCTGTGGCGGGGCCCCCGGGTGTGCCGCGAGACCGACCTCGAAAACCACCTTCACGCTCCCCGGAGTTGCCCTGAAATCTCATGGTAGTATTGGCTTTTCGAAGAGGATTCGGGCCAGCACATGAGATTCCCACGACCCCAGCGGCGGCAGACTGACAGACGGGGTTTCCTGCACTTCGGTTCCTCCCCGGAGGGTGCCTCGAAAACACCTCCGCCGGACGCTTCCAGGGACCTCGTCCGCTACAGCCGGACGGCCATGGCGTCCCGCTTCGAAATCGTCGCGCCCCGCTTTCCCGCTGACTGCTGGCCGGTCCTGGAGGCGGCTTTCGACGAGATCCACCGGCTGGAGGCGCTTTTGACCGTCTTTCGGGACGACAGCGAAGTCTCGCGGCTCAACCGGGAAGCGGAGCACCGGCCCGTCCGCGTGGACGACGACCTGCTGTCCGTCCTCCGAACCGGCCTGCAGTTGAGCCGGCTCACCGGCGGGGCCTTCGACCTGACCTCGGCGCCCCTGTCGCGAGGCTGGGGGTTCCTGGCGCGCAGCGGACGGGTGCCGTCCGACGGCGAAATCGAAGGAATGCTCTCCCGCGTGGGATGGCACCACCTGAAACTGGACGAAGCCGCCTCCACCGTTCGCTTCCACCGCCCCCTCGAACTGAACCTGGGGGCTGTCGGCAAAGGGTACGCCCTGGACCGGGCCGCGGCCATCGCCTCGCGCCGGCTGCCCAGCTTCCTGATGCACGCCGGACACAGCACGATTCTCGTCGGGGGGCCCGGCCCGGACGGTGACGGCTGGCCCATCGGCCTGCGGAACCCGCGTCGCCAGGACACCGATTTCGCCGTCGTGACCCTGCGGGAAGGCGCGCTTTCCATGTCCGGCGCCGCCGAGCAGAAGTTCGCCGCCCGAGGCCGCGAGTACGGCCACATCATCGACCCGCGCAGCGGCCGGCCGGCGCGGACGCACCTGAGCGCCATCGCCGTGGCGCCGACGGCCGCCGTGGCCGACGCCCTGTCGACCGCCTTCTACCTGATGAGCGCCGGAGAGGTCGAGTCCTTCTGCCGGGACCACTCCCGCATCGGGGCCGTGCTGATGTCGCGCGATCGGCGAATCCATCGCTTTGGGACCGACACCCGCTCGTGGGAGGTGGCGTGCTGAGGCAGTACGACTCCGCCCCCACCCCGCTGCAGCAGGTGCTGCTGGTGTTGCTCCGCTTCACCATCGGGTGGCACCTGTTCTATCAGGGGTGGGGAAAGCTGCGCGATGTCGACTGGACCTCCCAGGGGTATCTCGCGTATTCCACCGGCCCCTTGTCGGGACTGTTTCAGGCTCTGGCGGAAAGCCCCACACTGGTATGGATGGCCGATCAGGGAACCCAGTGGGGCCTGATCGTCTTCGGGCTGCTGCTGATGTTCGGACTTTTCAGCCGGCTGGCGGCGGCCGGCGGAGCGTTTTTGTTACTCTTGTTCTACCTGGCCGCGCCGCCCCTGGCGGACTTCACGATCGCGGCTCCGGACGGCGCCGAGCGGTACGTCAACAAGACGCTGATCGAGGCGCTGGCACTCGTGGTCGTGATGGTCTTTCCCACGGGACGAATGGCCGGCCTGGACATTATGATCCGGCAGTGGCGGAACAAACGGCGGGACCGCTACTTCGGAAGACGCTGAGGTAGGAACGATGCTCAACGAGAAACAAAGGGAACTGGGTCGACGCAACTTCCTGAAGGCCGTGGCCACCGTGCCGGCCGCCGGCGCCCTGCTCTGGAAGACCTACCGCTCGCGCCCGGTGCGCGCCGGCATCGTGGGCTGCGGCGGGCAGGGCGGCGTACTGCTGGAAAACGCGCCCACCAGCCACATGCGCATCGTGGCCGTCTGCGACATCGCCCCGGACAACCTGGAACGGGCCCTGAAGGTGGCCCGCCAGCGCCACGACCCCGAAGCCCAGGGCTACCAGGACTTCAACGAGATGCTGGCGCGCCGGGACATCGAGGCCGTGCTGGTCGCCACCCCGCTGTGGATGCACGAACCGGTGACGGTGGCCGCCTTGAACGCCCGCAAGCACGTCTTCTGCGAAAAGACCATGGCCCACACGGCTGAGGAGTGCCGCCGCATGATCGCGGCCTCGCTGGCCCGCCGCCGCAACCTGCAGATCGGCCATCAGCGGGTGGCCAATCCCCTCTACCACGAAGCCTACAACCTGATTCACGGCGGCGTCATCGGCGACGTCTACCACGTCCGCGCCCTCTGGCACCGCAACACCGACTGGCGCCGGCGCGTCCCCGAGTCGCTGGACATGGACCCCCGGCAGTACGGCTACGAGAACCTGGAGCACCTGAAGAACTGGCGCCTCTACGACAAGTACTCGCAGGGGCTGATGGCCGAGCTGGGCAGCCACCAGCTGCAGGTGGTCAACTGGTTCGCCGGAGCCAACCCGACCAGCGTTTACGCCAGCGGCGGGGTCCATCGGTTCACCGACGGCCGGGAGGCGGCCGACCACGTCTACGCCATCTTCGAGTACCCGGAGAACCTGACCCTGACCTACTCCACCATTCAGTCCAACAAGTACGACCATTATTACGAGCAGATCATGGGCACCAAAGGCACGATCGTGCTGCAGGGGGAGCGCGAGGCGATGCTCTTCATGGAAGACGGCAAGGAGATCGAGGCCACCAAGATCGACGCCGGCAAGGCCGCCGCCTCGGGTCCAATGATGTCCGCCTCGGAAAGCCGCCTGCGCGACGCCGCCGGCAGCGCCGTGGGCGGGACCTCCAGCGGCTACAACCCCTTGGCCGCCTACCGCGACGAACTGGCCGCCTTTTGCAGCACCATCCGCTACTGGACCCCCAACCCCTGCGACGGCCAGGC
>JBFGHG010000678.1:0-2971 GCA_041578395.1 Acidobacteriota bacterium | reverse complement strand
CCGCTGGCGCTGCTGCCCGCGGTCTACATCGGCTATCACATGCCCCGGCTGGGTTCGCCCGAGTTCTATGCCCTCTCGATGCTGACGCTGATCCTCTCGCAGGGGGAATCGTCGCGCCTCTACCGCCGCCTGGTCTACGAGCACAACTGGATCACGAGCCTGTCGGCGGGTCCCAACCAGTACCGGGGCCCCCAGCTGTTCGTGCTCTGGTACCAGGTGCAGCAAGGGGTTGCGACGGCTCCCGTGCTGGAGGCGATCGAGGAAGAGATCGAGCGCATGTGCGCGGAGCCGGTCTCGGACCAGGAGCTGGAGAAGGCGCGCAACCAGGTGCTGCACCGCTTCGTGGCGGCGCGCGGGACGCTGTCCGGGATCGGCGAGGGCCTGGCCCGCTACACACTGCTGCTGGACGGCCCGGAGCGGATCAACCGGGAAGTCCACCACTACCTGGACGTAGGTGCTGCAGAGATCCGCGAGACGGCCCGGCGGGTGTTCCGGTCCTCCAACCGGTCGCTGATCGAAGTCATGCCGTCGGCCGCCGGGCCGGAGATCTCATGAGCGGCCCGCCCCCGCCCGACTATCCTCTGCCGGCCTCTCCCCCCCCGCCCGGGCCGGCGCGCAACGTCTCCTACCCGGTCATCGAAGAGTCCCGGCTGGAGAACGGGCTGACGGTGCTGGCGGTCCGCGACGCTCGGCTTCCGCGCTTCTCCCTGCGTCTGGGGCTCGCCCTGGGGCGGCAGGACAATCCGCCGCAGAACCTGGCCCTGGCCTCGGTCGCGGTGGAGATGCTGGCCGAGGGGACGGAGACGCGCGACACCCGGAGGCTGGCCGAGGAGACCGATCGCTGGGCCATCCAGTTCAACAGCGAGGTCACGCTGGAATACGCGTCCCTCTCGATGCTGGTGCTCGAGCAGCACCTGAATCCGGCCCTGGACCTGCTGGCGGACATGACGCTACGCTCGCAATTTCCTGCCGAAGAACTGGAGAAAGTGAAGACCCGCTGGCACAGCAGCCTGGTGGCGCAGCGGGCGCAGCCCTGGTTTCTGGCCAGGGAAGCGGCCTTTCATTCGCATTTCGCCGGCCATCCCTACAGCCGCGTCGAGGTCCCGGTGGCGGACCTGGCCCGGGTGGAGCGGGAGCAACTGGCGGCGTTCTACCGGGCCCACGCTTCCCCGGAGCGCTGCTGCCTGCTGCTGGCCGGACCCATCACCCCCGAGCAGGCGCTCGATTCTGCCCGGCGCTGGTTCGGGGAATGGGAGGCCCGGCGAACGCCGCGGCCGGAGCCGGCCTCGGTGCCCCCCTGGTCCGGCCGCCGGGTTCGGCTGGTGCACCGTCCGCACTCGGTGCAGTCGCGGGTGCAGGTGAGCGGTCCGGCCCCGGCCCGTCCCGACGAGGAGGCGTTGCTGTTCCGGCTGGCCAACCAGGTCTTCGGAGGCAGCGGCAGCTCGCGCATCTTCCTCAACCTGCGGGAGGAGAAGGGCTACACGTACGGCGCTTACAGTTCTCTGCGCAACTACCAGCTGGCAGGGCTGTTTCTGGCGGCGGCGGACGTGAGAGGCGGAACCACGGCCGCTTCACTGAGAGAATTGTTGAGCGAAATGGAACGCATGCGCGGCGAGCCGCCGTCGGACGAGGAGCTGGAGCGGGCCCGCGGCGAGATGATCGGCGGTTTCGTGCGACGCATGGAGACGGCGGCCTCGGTGGGCGCTCTGGAGATCCAGCGGCGCATGACGGGACTGCCCGAGGACTATTACTCCAGCTACATCCCGCGGCTGCGGACCTTCACGCCGGAGCAGGTGCTGGAGTCGGCGGGGCGCTGGCTGGACCCCGAAAACTGCCTGATCACGGTGGTGGGGGACCGGGAAGCCGTGGAGACGGAGCTGGAGGAGTTCGGTCCGGTGGAAGTGACCGACGCCCGGGGCGGGTCGCCCGCCTGAGCTTCTGATACCCTGGTGCGGCGATGGACAAAGAAGATCTGTACCTGCAGGGCATGGAGCTGTTCGCCGAGGACGACCTGGACGGCGCGATCCGGACGCTGGAGCAGGCCGTCGAGCAGGACGAGAAGTACGGCGACGCGCTGCACGCCCTGGCCATGTGCCATTACCACAAGAAGGACTACGTGAAGGCGGTGCAGTGGGGCAAGCGGCTCGCCGAGGCGGAGCCGGACAATCCGCTGGCCTACACCAGCCTCTCGATGTTCTACAACGCTCAGGGGCTGATCGCGAAGGCGGAGGAGATGGGGGCCAAGGCGGGCGCCCAGGGTCCGCCCCCGGAGAGCGATTGACCAAGTGGGACGGGCTTTCCGTGGGACGGGCATCCTGCCCGTCATTCCCTGAGTAATCCCCCACCTTCCCCAACCGGCCTTTTGCTATACTGCGGTTTCCTGCCGCACGAGCCGGCGTAGCTCAACGGTAGAGCGGCGCATTCGTAATGCGTAGGTTGGAGGTTCGATTCCTCTCGCCGGCTCCACGCGATTCCCCCCCTGATCCGCGGTGAACTGTCTACGGTTCGACTCCCGAGAGCAATATCGCAGGTGATATCATGACGCCGGGCAAGACCGGCAAGCTGCGAAAAAGGCTATCTGTCCTCCGAACCAAGGGAAGCCTGAAGAGTTCCGAGGTGGAGTCGCTCGCGAGGCAGCTCGGCCGTGTGCGTCACAAACGCGGAAAGGAGCCGATCTGGGTGAGTGCGCTGTTCCCACATCTAATGCCGTCGTCGATCCCTCACCATGGTGGAGGACGTCTCAACAGGTTCACCGCCCGCGCGATTCTCGATCGGCTCGAGGAGGATCTCGAGGCACTCGAGGAGGTGCAGGACGAGTCAGGAGGACCGCGATGGTAGCTGAATACCTCGAACCGGAAGAATACCTGGCCGAGCCCTACGGACGCCTGCTGGTGCCGGATCGTGAGACCGGGACCTTCACCGCCATGATCCCGGAACTTCCCGGCTGCATCAGTCAGGGTGCTACACCTGG
>JBFGHG010000677.1:0-2979 GCA_041578395.1 Acidobacteriota bacterium | reverse complement strand
CTTCCTGCTGGCGGGCGGACCGCTGCCGCCGTCCTTCCGCCACGTTGGTCGCGAAGGCCGGAAAGGGAAAGCGCAGCGGGATGGGCGCCGGGATCAGGGGCTGGTCCAGCACCATGGTCCCGGGCAGGAAACGGGCCGCCCGCTCCCGCAGCTCCGCCGACAGGAAGCGGTACTGGGAGGCCTCTCCCGCGTCCAGCCTGCCGGCCACCTTCAGGGCTGCGTTGCGGATCAGGTTGCCGTCCACGTCCGCGGCGCTCTGCTGCGCGCCGATCAGCAGCACTCCCAGGCTGCGGCCCCGGGCAGCGATGTCCACCAGCACGTCCTTGATGGGGCTGCGGCCGTTCTTGGGCGCGTACTTGTTCAGCTCGTCCAGGACGATGAAGCGGAGCGGCTCGCGCCCCTGCCCCTGCTTCTCCTCGAAGATCCGGCTGAGCAAGGCTCCCACCACGAAGCGCTGGGCCGAGTCGTGCAGCCCGTGGATGTCGACCACGTTCACGAACTCCTCCAGCGTGACGGGGGTGACTCCGGGCGCGATCAGGTGACCCAGTTGCGGGACCTGGGCGTAGAGCCGCCGCAGGAAGGCCAGACAGGTGCCGCCCTGGGTGCCGGCGGCCCAATCGCGGTCGGCCCCCTCCTGGTCGGGCGTCAGCTTGCGGGTGAGGAAATCGACCAGGTCCCCGAAGTCCCGCACCGGGAAGCCGTCTCCGGCCGGACGCGGAGCGCGCTTCTCGCGGGCCGCCCGGTCGAACACGTAGGAGGTGGAGCGGGGAGGCTCGGCCAGCAGCAGCGCTCCCGGCTCCCCTTGCAGCGGAAAAGCCCAGCGGGCCAGCTGGGTGCGGACGCGCTGTTCGACGAAGGAGACCTGGTTGCGGTAGTCCTCCTCCTCGGCGAAGCAGAACCGCAACAGCCCCTCGCGGACGAACCGCTCCGGCGTCCAGCCGTAGACCGTCACCTCGCGGGAATCGCGGCTGACCACGTCGCTGGTGAGCGACCCCTGCCGGCTGCCGGGCGCCCGGGGAGCGAAAAAGCGCACCCGGCGGAAGGGGCCGGGCTTCTCCACTCCCAGGCTTCGCCAGCCGTCCAGCGCGCCCTCCACCTGCCGGAAGCGGGAGTTGGGGCGATCCAGGTGCAGCAGGTCCTCTCCCTTGACGTTGAAGACCAACGAGCGCGTGTTGGGAGAGGCCTGGCCCAGCAGGCGCTTGCCCTGTTCGGTCTCGAACAGCACGTAGAGCAGAAAGAGCGCGTACGAAGTCTTGGTGGCGACCCCGGAGACCCCGGAAATCGACACGTGGCCGCCTTTCTCGCCGTTGAGGAAGCAGAAGTCCGCGTGCACCGGCTGGCCGGCCTGATCCAGACCCACCGGAATCGGACGCTCCATCTGGTCCAGAAAGAGGGCCGCTTCCCGATCGGCGCCGACCGCCTTGCGCACGGCGGCCCCCGGCTCGGGGGCGATCCACAGCTCCGGCACGGTGCGCAGCACCTGCACCTCGACCCGCCGCGAGGTCACTCCCGGCATGGTCCGCTCGGCGGCGATGCGCCGCGTGTCCGACGGCAGTTCGGCGCCCTCGATCTGTCCCGTTCCCTCCACCACGATGCCGAAATGGCGCAACCGCCGCCCGTCGGCCAGCACCTGCGAGGTGGTGACCAGGTCGTCCAGCTGCACGACCGCCTGGTCGTCGAGGACCACCTGGAAGCGCCGGGTGGTGGAAGCCGCCGACCCGTCGACCAGGCCCACCACGCCGTCCGACGGCCCCTCCGAAACCCTTTCGGCGGACTCCCGTTCCGCCACGGCCTCAAGCAATGGCTCGTTCGGCATCGAGTTCTCCTCGTTCTGTGGAGCGTTCCCCCCGGGCCGCGCCCGCCACCGCCTGGCGCACTGCGCGGGCGGCCAAACCGGCATCTCCCAGCAGGTGCCGCAGGTGCTGCTCCAGCCGGAAAATGGGCTGCAGGTTCTGCGGCGCCCGCGGGTCGCGGTGAGCGATTCCGGCGAAGCGGGGCAGGCAGCCGGCGGCCCGGTCGATCGACTCGCGCGCCGCCTCCAGGCCGCCCGCACGGGGCGCTTCCAGCCTACGATCCCGGCCCAGGGGCTCACGCCCGATTCCCTTGGCGCAATCCGCAGATAGGCGGAGTAGCGGTGCTTTCCGAGGCGGAAAATCGAAGTCCGCTGCGCCGGCGCCAGGTTCGGGACGCGCCGGTGCTGGTTCACGTCCAGCAGGGTGCGGTGATGGGTCTTGACCAGGCCCACCAGGGGCAGTTGGCGGCGGCGCAGCGTGTGCAGCGTGCCGTCGACCACCGTCAGGTATCCCTGCTCGGCGAGAGAGTCGACCAACCGTCCTTCCGACTGCCGCATCATGCGCTGCAGTTCCCGCAGAGGTGCGTCCGGCTCGGTGGCGGCGGTGAAGGCCGGCTCCCAGGCCCAGCCGCCGGCCACGGCCGGCAGTTCGCTCCGCTCCCCGGAGTCCCAGACGACGTGGCGGCGGACCAGGCATTCTCCGAATTCCATGGTGCGGGCGCCCCGCCGCAGCACGGCCGAGCCGCAGGCATAGGCCCCCGCCAGTCCTCGAATCGGGGCTCCGGTCACGGGGTCTTCCTGGTACAGCCACGCCTCGCCCCGCCGCACGCCGTCCACGAAGGCCAGCGGTTCCACTTCCGCGGCGGCCACGGGATGGGCTCGAAGCGCGGAGCCGTCCTCCTCGAGCACCGCGGCTTCCTCGGGAAAGTCGTCGGGGTCGATCCGGTAGGCGGACCCGTAGCCGGCGTCCCAGTTCTCCACGAAAATGGCTCGTCCGCTCATTGGTGACACCTCGCACTCAGGCCGCTTGACGGTGTTTCGGGCAACCGTGACTTATACCAGCCGACCCCGACATTTCCCCTCCTTCGCCCTCCTTCGCCAAGGCTTCCGAGGGCAGGCCCTCCTTTGGGCGCCGCACCTGGGGGTGATACTGCTCACCGGCTCGCTCGACCGCCGCCTCTATGCTG
>JBFGHG010000676.1:0-2979 GCA_041578395.1 Acidobacteriota bacterium | reverse complement strand
GCGCTGCTGTTCGCCTGGCTGCCGGGGCTCCCCTTCTCGCAGGACCTGGGCAACTCGCTGGCGGCGGCCTCGGGAGGCCGCGCCACCGGTTCCTGGACCCGCCGGCGGATGCAGCGGCTGCTGGTGGTGGGGCAGCTGGCCATGTCGGTGGTGCTGCTGTTCGGGGCGGGCCTCTTCCTGCGCAGCCTGCTCGAGCTGTACGCCGTGGACCCCGGGTTCGACCTAGAGAACGTGCTTTCGCTGGAGGCGCCCGACTACAGCGGCAGCGACCAGGCCCAGCGGCGGGCTTTCACCGATTCGCTGCTGACCGACCTGGGCGCCCACCCGGAGGTGCGCCGGGCGGCGGTCGCCTCGGGCGCTCCGCTGACCCGCTCCTTCCCCACGCGCCGCGAGTTCGAGGTGGACGGGCGGGCGGTGGAGTCGGCCGAGATCCCGGTCTCCGTCTTCCGGGTGGTCAGCGGGGCCTACTTCGAGACCGTCGGAACGCCTCTCGTGGCGGGACGCACCTTCGACACGCGGGACCACGCCGAGGCCCCCAACGTGGCGGTCCTGAGCCGCTCCATGGCCGATCACTACTTCCGCGGCCTGGACCCCCTGGGCCGCAGCCTGCGCGGGAAGCAGGGTAACGACCAGTGGTCGGACCCGGTCACCGTGGTGGGGGTGGCGGCCGACAGCAAGGCGGAAGGGCTCGAGCAGGGTCCGGTGCACACGGTCTACCTGCCCGACAGCCAGCGCTTCCCGCCGTCCACGGTGCTGGTCCGCGCCCGCGACGAGGCGGGCCGGCTGGCGCCGCAGGTGGTGGAGAAGATCCGCTCCCTGGACCCCAACCGTCCGGTCGACCACATCCTGACGCTGGAGGAGCTGCGTGCCGAGCACCTGGCCCCGCAGCGGCTCAACGCCCTGCTCTTTTCGTTGTTCGCCCTGCTGGCGCTGCTGGTGGCCGCGGTGGGGGTCTTCGGCGTGCTGGGTTTTTCCGTCACCCAGCGCACCCACGAGATCGGCATCCGCCTGGCGGTGGGCGCCGAACCCCGTGGCGTGCTGGGGATGGTGCTGCGGGAAGGGGTGGTGCTGACCCTGCTGGGCCTGCTGGCGGGGGGCGCGGCGGCGCTGCTGCTGTCGCGCTTCCTGGAGAGCTTCCTCTTCGAAGTCGAGCCCGCCGACCCGCTCACCTTTCTGATGGTGGGCGCCATTCTGCTGGCGATCGCGGTGCTGGCCGCGCTGGGTCCTGCCCGGCGGGCAACGTCAGTGGATCCGATGCGGACCTTGCGGTCGGAATGAACTCCTACTGCCCCAGCGCCTCCAGCCGCGCGGAAGCCTGCTTGTGCTCAGGATCCAGTTCCAGCACCTTGCGGTACTGCGCGACGGCCTTTTCCGTCTGTCCGGTGTAGCGGTACGCCTCCCCCAGGTGGAACTGGGCGGCCGGCAGCTCGGGATACGACCCGGCGTTGAGGCTAAAGACGACGAAGGCCTCGTTCGCCTTGCGGCCCGACAGCAGGCTGTAGCCGTAGGAGATCATCTCGCCGGCGGTGTTCTCCTTTCCCCGCACGGGATCGGCCTTGTAGCGCGCGTAGACCGCCTCGAGCGCCTCCGCTCCGCCGCCGGCCAGCGCTTCCTCGAGAACTCCCCGCAAGGTCACCAGCCGGATCGTCCGCAGCGTCACCCGGGAGGGCTTCGGAGTCCCGTACTCCCCCATCAGCGTGTTTACGTACAGGATGTCTCCCTGGGGCGAGACGGCGATGCCGTTGGGCCGGAAGAAGGTCGCCTCCAGCGCGGGGCCGTCGTCGTGGCCGGACGCCCCCGTGCCCGCCAGCGGCGTGATCTCCCCGGCCGCCGACACCTTCACCACCCGGTTGCTGATGATCTTGGTGACGTAGAAGAATCCCTTGGAGAAGGCCAGGTGGGCGTTGCCCGCGCCCCCCGGGAGGGTCACGAACTTCGACACCTCTCCCTCGGGCGAGATGCGGACGAGGTCCTGACTGTTGAAACTGCTCACGTACAGCTGTTTGGCGTCGTCGAAGGTGATCCCGTTGGGGCAGGCGAACAGCTCGCTTTCGGCGAACAGCTCAGCCTTCCCGCCGGGTGAGACCCGCGAGATCGTATTGCCGCGGCAGTTGCAGACGTACAGCTCGCCCCCCTCCCCCACCGCGATCCCCACCGGCCCGGCCAGGCCTTCGGTCACGAAGTACTCCACCTCCCCGGTCCGCGAGATGCGGGTGATGGTGTCGCCGAAGAAGTTGGACTGGTAGAGCCTGCCGCGCGAGTCGATCCCGATGCCCGAAGAACCGTACAGGCTGCCCGTCAGCCGCTCCGCTTCACCCTCGGGCGTGATCTTCCAGACCGAGTCCCGGAAGTTGGCCACGTAGACGAACCCGAGCTGGTCCACCGCCACGCCTCCCAGTTGTCCCCGCGAGTCGAGTGGAGCGTCCAGGGCGAGGGTTTCGACCTGATCGCGGAAATCGGCGGGAGCGTCCTGGGCGGGCGCCCAGGCCGGGATTGCCGTCAGCAAGGCTGCTGCAAGCGCACACCGTGCAGGCTTCATCGAGCCTCCTTTCGGCGCCATCGTCGCTGCCCGGCGCCCGGCCGGTCAAACTGCTGTCCGACAATCACGGACACTCCCCCTCACAGCGGGCGGCCGCCAGCAGGTCCAGCAGTGCCTGGTACTCGTCCCAGCCGGTCACCGGCCGGAAGGGAAGCACGCCGTAGCGCAGCCGGCTCCAGAACCCCGGATGAGCCGCCGGGTCGGGGTCGGTCTTGTAGGCCACCACCAGGTCCAGCTTCGGCACCACCGTGATGTACTGTCCGAAGGCGCCGCGCGCGCTGTAAGCGCCCTCCCAGACGCCGCGCGCGCGAGGGCCGTCGTACACCCACCACATGTAGCCGTACCCGAATTCGTCGTCGCGCAGCTGCTCCGGGTTCATTTCCTGGAGCGGAGTGACAAGGTCCACCGTCCGGCGGACCCACTCGGCCGGGACCACGCGG
>JBFGHG010000675.1:0-2981 GCA_041578395.1 Acidobacteriota bacterium | reverse complement strand
TAGACCTGGGGCCCGGTCCAGGTGCGGGACGGCTCGAACGCGTCCGAAATCAGGCTGACGCCGATCTGGTCGAGGTTCCAGAGCGCCGCCGTCTTCCCCTCCCCGCGCCGGATGGCGTCGATCGTGTCGCGGAAGCCGTCCAGGTGCGATCGCAGGTAGGAGGTATCGCGGCTGAAGGTGCCGTGTCCCTTGATCACGCTCGGCTGGCCGGTCTCGATCACCGCCCAGGCCACCGCCGACAGCGTGAGCGTGGCCGAGTACATGTTGTCGAAGACGGTGCCCCCTTCGTAGAAGTAGCGGCGGATGTTGGGAAGCAGGATCTGGCGCCCCGACTGCTGCTGGTAGACGCGGATGGAGCGTCGCAGGTCGTCACCGTAGGCCAGCCGGTCGAATCCGTCCTCGCGCTCGGGGAAGGCGGCCGCGGCCAGCAGGTCCGGCGGCAGGCCGTCCACCTTGATCAGCACCAGCCGGCGCCGGGGGTGGTCGTCCAGCAGGCTGCTGCCCACCGAGACGGAGTGCTCGGTCCCCGCCCAGGCACACGGCGCGCCCAAAGCCGCCAGCAGCATCGCCGCCAGCGTCAGCGTCCAGAACGTACGAGAAAATCCCGACAAGGAAACCTTCAGGTCAGACCTCTTTCCTATTGCTGTTCACCTTCGACGACGGCGGCCCGGGCGGGCTGCTCGAGAAGATTCCGCTCCGCCGCCTCCGCCAGGTCCAGGGAACGTTGGCGTCCCAGATCCAGCCACAGCGGGTCGTCTTCGTCCCGCGCCGCCAGCTGCCTGCGCGCGCGGGTCAACGACGTCTCCACGCGCTCGGCGAAGCGCTGATAGCGCTGCCGGGCCAGCGCATTGGATTCCAGCACCTGCGGCACCCGGGAGAAGAAGTCCAGGGCGTCGGCCACGTACCAGGGGGAGTAGAGCTCGAGGTCTCCCTCGCTCCGGTTGAAGCCCTCCAGCACCTTCAGCTGCTTCTTCAGGAGGTGGACGAAGCGGTCGGCGACCCTCTTCTGTTCGTCCTCCCGCATCTGCTCGGCCCGCTCGGCCCAGCGGGCGCGCGCCGCGGCCAGGTCGGCCCGCAGCTCCGGCTCGCCCTGACCCGAGCGCGAATACATCTCGAGCAGCGTCCGGTCGGCCCGGGCCAGCAGGCGGCTCCCCTGCTGGGAAGTCTCCGCACCCGCGAAGCGCGACTCTTCCTCCGCCCGCTGCCGGAAACGCTGGAGAGTCTCGAGGAGTTCCTCGTCCTCGAGACGGGCCTCACCCGCCAGCAACTCCAGCGACTCCTCCAGGCGCGGCAGGGGAATCCCGCTCAGGTGCGACTCGGCCAGGTAGAGCTGCAGCGTCCGCCCCGCCTCCCGGGCCTCCAGGTGCCGGCGGTAGCGGGAATAGTCCTCGGCGGTCAGGCGCGGCGATTCGAGGCCCAGCGTCCGCCGGATCTTCTTGTCCCGGAGCCTGCGCGCCCTCTCGACGAGCTTCTCCCCCTCGCCCGCCAGCAGCCGTTGATAATGGACGCGCGCGCGCAGCCGCTGCACCTTGCCCGGCTGCACCAGCGGGTTGATCAAAGTCCGTTCCAGCTCCTCCAGCAGCTCGTCCGCTTCTTCCGGTTCGAAATAGAGGTTGGAGACCAGCGAGAGCCGCAGCTCCTCCAGTCCCAGGGCAACCTTCTGGTCGGTGAGCCAGGTGATCCCCTTGCGGTTGACCGCGAAATCGCTGCTGCGGCGCAGCAGCTGGTAGATCCACCCGATGCTGCCGGCCGACGCCAGGGTCTCGTTCCCCAGCCGCCGCCAGTAGGTCGCCGCCTCGCGCAGGCGCGGGTTGTCGGGCCGGAAGAAGTCGATGGCGATGATCGGCTTGAGCGCCAGGTTGCTCTGGTAGACGTACAGCGCCAGCGGCACCCGCTTCCCCCCCCGGGCCGCCCGCTGCACTTCGTAGTCGCGAAACGGGTTGTAGGTCAGATCGAACGGGTTCAGGACCGCCCACTGCACCTGCGAAGGCTCGGGCGCCAGCTCGGGGTCGTAGTAGAGGATGCCTCCCAGCGCCAGCGGCACCCCGGTGGCGGTGTAGCGGTGGATCTCCTGATAGCCGAGGTGGTGCAGGTTGGCCACGCTGGCCAGATAGCAGGACGTCCCCCACAGGTGGTCCCGCATCTCGCTCTCGAACCCGTGCACCAGGTGCTGCCGCTGCGAATTGTCCACCCACGACCCGAAGATGCTGCGGTCGGCCAGCAGCCGGAACTTGATCTCCTCCACCCACTCGGGGTGCAGCGCCAGTTCCTGCCCGCCGCGGGCGAGGTCGTCGTACCAGAGCAGGCCCAGGTAGCCGTGCTCGAACTCGCGGGTCTGCAGGTCGCGGCTGCGCAGCAGGTAGTTGCGGTAGAAGACCTGCACCGGGAAAGCGATGTGGTCCAGGCCGGAGCGGCGCAGGCCGAAGCCCAACCCTTGCTTGACGCTGGACAGGACGAGGCCCGCCTTGGAGCGGCGGTGCCGGTCGTTCACGTGCAAGTGGGGCTTGGGGATGTCGCGCACCCGCTCGGGGTCGGCCTCGAACTTCCGCAGCTTCTTCTCGAGCCCCCGCAGCTCGCGGCCGCGGGCCTTCTTGTTGGCCAGAAACATCGGGAAGGCGGCGCGCGCCCGGCTCAGCCAGCCCGGGGACTTGCGGCCCAGGTTCCACATCGCCAGCCACTCGTCGCGGGGGGCTTCGGGAAAGGTGCGGTCCAGCAGGAAGCTGACCAGCGGCTGAAAGTCGTCGGACTCGGCGCAGACGTCCCGCGTCCCGACCGTGGAGAGGACGTACCGTTCGCCGGGGATCTCGGGCTGCCCCGGTTCGATCATGCGGTCCCGGACGGCGACCTCGCGGCAGCCGGCCTGGAAGGGGACGTGGCCCACCCCCAGCTCGGCGGCCAGCCCGGCTGCAATGGAGAAAAGGAGTATCAGGGTCGCTGTGATCGCCTTCATGTGCCTTCGCGTTCTATCGCTTTCTCCCGGG
>JBFGHG010000674.1:0-2987 GCA_041578395.1 Acidobacteriota bacterium | reverse complement strand
TCCGGCGATCGTGGTGCTGACGGTGATGGTGTCCACACCCAGGCAGTCGCACACCTGCGGCACCATGTAGAAGAAGTGCACGGGGGCGTTGGGCGCCGTGGGGATGGATGCGTTGGGAGGCATGGCCGTCCCGGCGTTCTGGCCGCCCACCAGGAAGTCGATGTTGCGGACCGAACCGCTGCCGCCGACGATCTCAGCCATCACGGTGTGCTCGTTGTCGAAGTTCAGCTCGTTCAAAACGGCCTCGGGCGATGCCGTCAGCTGCAGCAGATGAATGTCGACGCACTCCTGGACGGAGTCCGAGCCGGTGCTGTCCGAACCCGTCGCGGTCGCGCAGATCTGGTGATCGTCGGGGACCAGGCCAAAGGCGGTCGCGCTCCAATCCACGCTCACGGGCCCGTCTGCGGGCACGGGCGGATTGGTGGTCACGATCAGCGGATTGCCGTCCGCCTCCGCTTCCACCGACTCCAGAGTGGTCGAGAGCAGATCGGGAATCAGGTTCTCGAGCTCGTCGGGATCGACCTCCTCGCAGTCTCCCATGTCCGCCAGGTCGCCGTCGCTACCCCCGGTACAGCTCGCCCCGGAACCGATGGCGAAGGGAAAGATGGTGTCCACCAATCCCTGCAAAGCCGCCAGATTGGCGGCGAAGCTGCCTCCGCCGGTATTGCTCAGACCGTCCGAGAGGAAGATCACCAGCTTCGTACCGGTCGCCTGTGCGCCGGCGATGGTCGTGGCCGCCGCAAGGCCCGCGGAGTAGTTGGTGGCTCCGTCGCCCACCCCTTTGACGGCGAACTGGTTCACGCCCCCTACGACGATCGAGCCGACCACCGTTTGGGCGTCGGCGATGGACGTCGTGCTGGGGTCGTCTCCGCCCGCCGGCGTCATGTCGGCAGCGGCGCCGCCTTCGCCGAACACGGCGATGCCCACCTCGGCCACCGATCCGATATTGGGATCGGTGAGGAGGTTGTTGACGGCGTCCCTCTCGCATTGAAGGATGTTGCGGGTGCCATCGCAGTCAAGGGTGGTACTGAAGGAGACGTCCACGACGACGATCAGGCCGACGTCCGGCGTGCCTTGGCCGACGCTGGCCGTGCCGCTGGTGTCCACGTCGATGTCGGTGGCTCCCACCGGCACCTTGAACTCTTCGTCCTGAGCGGGCGTGCCGATCGTGACCTCCAGATTGGCTCCGTTGGGCAATGGGATCACCGCCGCCAGGGCCACGGCCGCCAGGCCGACGGCCAGAATGGCGAGGAGACCCATTCTCTGGGAGAGTTTTCGTTGGATTCGTGTCTGCATAATGCTGCACCTCCGTGCAGGGGTTCGGCAGGGTGAGTCGCCCGAGCCGGGATTGGCCGGGAGGCTGGGGTTGGAACGTCGGGAAGGCACTCCGACCGTACCGAACCGCTGGAAAATACCCAATGCTGATCGCCATTCATGCAATCGATGCGCCATCCGGCAACGGCTCCCGGAATTGCGTACTGTCTGCGGACGTTTCAGGGCTCCGCTGGCGAAGAGCACGCGGGAGAGCCGGTGAGCCAAATCACCTTCTCGTGGGCCATTCGAACAACGGATGGCCCGCCCTCAGCTGCTTTCAGGCTCCTTTCGCAGAGGCTGCTCTTGTCCTGCTTCCGATCTGACGCTACTCTCGAGTGCAGCAGTCTTTCGCGAAGAGGTTTCGGATGGTTGGGACGACCGTCTCTCACTACCACATCCTGGCCCGGCTGGGAGAGGGGGGGATGGGAACGGTCTATCTGGCCGAAGACACCCGCCTGAAGCGCAGAGTCGCGCTGAAGTTCCCCCGCCGGCCCCAACGCAGCGATCCCGAGGCCCAACGGCGAATGCTGCAGGAAGCCCGCTCCGCAGCCGCTCTGGAGCATCCGCACATCTGCGCGGTGCACGAGATCGGGGAGTTCGACGGTCAGAGCTTCATCGTGATGGAGTACGTCCAGGGCCGGACGCTCGAGGCCGTCCTCGAGGACGGACCCCTGAGTACCCGGGAGGCCATTCGCATCACGGCGACTGTGGCCGCCGCCCTGGAGACCGCTCACGAGCAGGGGATCGTGCACCGGGACTTGAAGCCTTCCAACATCATGGTCGCCGACTCCAGGCACGTGAAAGTCATGGACTTCGGGCTGGCCGCCCGTGCGTTTGCACCGTCTACGGACCCGGAGGCCCCGACCCTGGCCTCGGCGGTCACCGCAGCCGGTCTTCCGGCAGGAACGCTGGCCTACATGTCCCCCGAACAGTTGCTGGGCCGCCCCGTGGACGGACGCTCCGACATTTTCTCCCTAGGAATCGTCCTGTTCGAGGCGATCACGGGCATCCACCCCTTCCGCCGGCGCACCCCGATGGAAACCGCACAGGCCACCCTCAACGAGGTGCCTCCGCCGCTGGGCCGGTACCGCGAAGAGGTTCCCGAACTCCTCGAGCACCTGGTCCGCAAGATGCTGGCCAA
Source organism: Acidobacteriota bacterium (assembly GCA_041578395.1). Taxonomy (GTDB): domain Bacteria; phylum Acidobacteriota; class UBA6911; order RPQK01; family JANQFM01; genus JBFGHG01. Next base: position 532 of record JBFGHG010000674.1, on the reverse strand, counting down.
GGACCCGTCCAACCGCTACCACAGCAGCAGGGAACTGGGGGCCGACCTGGGCGGGGTCTCTGCCGAGCCGGTTCCCGGCCAACCGCCGGTTCGGCGCCGGCCCGGCTGGCCGGCCGCCCGGGTGATCGTCCCAGCGGCGCTCGTGGGCCTCCTCGTGCTCTTGATCTGGTTGGCCGGGGAGTTCTTCCCGCGGCGGGGTGTCGAGGCCAGCCCCAAATCGGTGGCCGTCCTTCCCTTCGTCAATCTCTCCCCGGATCGCGCCAGTGACTACTTCGCCTACGGCATGACCGAGGACACGATCACGCACCTGTCGAAAGTCCGGGACCTCAAAGTCATGTCGCTGGCCGCCGTCGCGCCCTACCAGGGGAACGAGCCCGACCTCCGTGAGATTGGGAAAGACCTGCGGGTGGCGACTCTGCTGGTGGGCAACGTGAGGCGGGACGAGCGGCAGGTTCGGATCGGAGTGCGTCTGCTGGACGCCGGCACCCTCGAACAGCTCTGGGCGTCCAGCTACGACCGGGAGACCGAAGGG
>JBFGHG010000673.1:0-2990 GCA_041578395.1 Acidobacteriota bacterium | reverse complement strand
GGATCACCTGTAATCCCGGGCCCCTATGAGCAACGCGATCGTGGTGGGCACCCAGTGGGGGGACGAGGGGAAAGGGAAGATCGTCGACCTGATCACCGAGCGCTTCGACGTGGTGGCCCGCTACCAGGGGGGGCACAACGCGGGCCATACGGTGGTGGTGGGCGACCGCAAACGCGTTTTGCACCTGATTCCCTCCGGCATCCTTCACCCCGGCAAGGTCTGCGTGATCGGCAACGGGGTGGTGATCGATCCCTTCGCCCTGCTGAAAGAAGTCGAGGCCCTGGAAGAAGAGGGTCTCGAACTCGAGGGGCGCCTCTTCGTCAGCAACCGGGCCCACCTGATCATGCCCTATCACATGGCGATCGAAGCGGCCGAGGAACAGCGGCTCGGGGAGGCGCGCATCGGCACCACCAGCCGGGGGATCGGACCCTGCTACGAAGACAAGATGGCACGGCGCGGAATCCGCGTCGGGGACCTGCGTGATCTGGACGCGTTCCGGGACCGACTCCAGTCCAACCTGAAACTGAAAAACAAGATTCTCACGAGAATTTACGGGGCAAAAACTCTCAATTCAGATGAGATTCTGGAACGCTACCGCCGCGTGGCTCCCGGCGTCCTCCGCTTCATGGCCGACACCGCCGAATACCTGCAGCGCGCCACCCGGGCGGGCCGCAGCATCCTGCTGGAGGGCGCGCAGGGGACCCTGCTGGACATCGACCACGGCACCTATCCCTTCGTGACCTCCTCCAACGCCAGCGCGGGCGGGGCCTGCAGCGGCACCGGACTGGGCCCGGGCCAGATCGACGGCGTGCTGGGGATCTCGAAGGCCTACACGACCCGAGTCGGGTCGGGCCCGTTCCCGACCGAGCTGGACGACGAGGTGGGCGAGGCGATCCGCCGGCGGGGAGCGGAGTTCGGCGCCACCACCGGCCGTCCGCGCCGCTGCGGGTGGTTCGACGCGGCGGTGGGCCGCTACGCGGCTCGCATCAACGGCCTGACCACGCTGGTGATCACCAAGCTGGACGTGCTGGACGAGCTGGAAGAGATCCGGGTGTGCACCGGCTACGAGATGCAGGGGCGGCCGATCGGCTCCTTCCCCATGGACGTGGCAGAGCTGGAGCGGGTGCGTCCGGTCTACGAGAGCCATCCCGGCTGGCAACGCGACACCTCCGGCGTGACGGAGTACGCCGACCTGCCGCGGCAGGCGCGGGACTACCTGAGCCGTCTGGCGGAGATCATCGAGACCGATATCTCGATCATCTCGCTGGGGCCCAAACGCGACGCCACCATCATCCTGGAAGAGAGTCCCAACCTGCAGTCCCTGTTCTCCCGCGGCTAGGGCCCTCAGGGCGGGCCGGGATTCCGGGGCTGGGGCCGGTAGAGGATGCAGAGGATCTCCTCGCCGGCGAAGGCGGTGCCCCCCACCGCGAGTCCCGCCAGCTCGAATCCGTCGCGGGCCGCTTCCCGCAACTCCCGCTGCATCGTCGACGTCCTTCGGGTGGCCAGCAGCAGCAGTTCCTGCGGCTCCGATCCCTCCTGGCGGTCCCGTTCCAGGATGGTCACCACCTCCGGGCCCCGGAAGGGAGCCAGGGAAAAGGTCTGGCCCCGGTAGCGAAAGCCGTCGCGGGCGGCCCGCTCGAGCTCCTCTTGCATGGTCGAGGTCCTGGAGGTGGCCGCCAGCAGGTACTCGAACCGCCCGGGGACACTGTCCGCGCCGCGGCTCATGATCACGACCATTTCCGGGCCCCCGAAGGCGGTCTCGCCCGCCATCACCGAGTGGAAGCGGTAGCCGGCTTCGGCGGCCTCGGACATCTCGGCCTCCATCGTCGACGCCCGGCGCGTCGCCAGCAGCAGGTAGTCCTCGGCTGGGGCGGTGCCCGCCAGCGGGTACAACAGCAGTGTCCAGAGGATTGCGTGCATTGCCTCGTCCTTTCTTCTTGGTTAGAGGCGGGATGGCCGGGCGGGGATCAACCGCCGGCGCCTGATACAATGACTTTTTGAATTTTTCGAAGCGCACTCTCGTACCGAACGCATACGACATGCGAACGGGTCGAACCCAATTTCGAGGAGGATCGATGAATCGAATCAAGGCAGCACTGTTTTTTCTACTGGCCATGGGCCTGGCGGCGGGAGCCGCGGCGGCGCAGGACATGTCGCTCGAGCAGGTGCTCGACAAGCACTACGAGGCGATCGGCGGTCTGGACGCCTGGAAGGGAATCGAGTCTTTCAAGGCCAGCGGCAAGATGACCATGGGGCCCATGGAAGCGCCGGTCACCATGATCGCCAAGCGGCCCAACAAGATCCGGATCGACTTCACGGTGCAGGGCATGACCGGCAGCCAGGCCTATGACGGAGAGACGGCCTGGATGCTGATGCCGTTCATGGGCAAGACCGACCCCGAGGACATGCCGGCCGATCAGGCCAAGGCGCTCGCCGAAGAGGCGGACATCGACGGACCGCTGGTGGGCTACCAGGACGAGGGCCTCCAGCTCGAGCTGGTCGGGCTCGAAGAGATCGAGGGGACTCAGGCCTACAAGATCAAGGTGACCGAGGAGGGCGAGGACGGGGCCGTTCGCTACTTCTACCTGGACAGCGAGTACTACGTGCCCATCCGCGTGGAGGGCAGCCGCCCGATCCAGGGCAATACCATGGAGTACGAGACGACCTTGAGCGACTACAAGGACGTCGAGGGTCTGCTGATGGCGCATTCCGTGAGCACCCAGATCAAGGGAGCTCCGGGCGCCCAGGTCATCACGGTGGAAGCGATCGAGGTCAACCCCGAGGTGGATGACTCCGTGTTCGCCAAGCCGGCCAAGAAAGAGGACAAGAACCAGAACTAGTACCTGACATCGGGGGGCAACCCCGGAGTGCGGCGGCTCGCCGCCGCTTTTTCCCCGGGCCGGCTTGACGGCCCGGCGCGGCGCCCTGAGGCACCGTGCACGAAGCTTCGAGCAAGCATGCGCACTCCAGCCGGTGAACGGGGGAGGATG
>JBFGHG010000672.1:0-2993 GCA_041578395.1 Acidobacteriota bacterium | reverse complement strand
TGCGAGCGCCGAGACGTCACGAACAGTCCACACTAGCTCCGTATGCTACCATGACGGCCTCTCGCGGCCGGCTCACCACCCCGGCCGGTGTTGGACCCGAAATGCCTGATCTCTTGGACACCCTTCGCCAGCACAGCGATTCCCAACTCGTGGAGGGCGCGCTGCAGGTGGCCGCCAGGCTGCGGGAGGCGGGCCATCTGGCCCTGTTCGCGGGCGGCTCGGTGCGCGATCTGCTGCTGGGGCGCGGGGTCTCGGACATCGACGTGGCCACCTCGGCGCGGCCCGGGCAGGTGGAGGAGCTGTTCGAGAACACCCATGCCGTGGGGCGGGCGTTCGGGGTCGTGCTGGTGGCGATGGGTCCGTTTCACTACGAGGTGGCCACCTTCCGCCAGGAGGGGGACTACCTGGACGGCCGGCGCCCCTCGAGCGTCACCTTTACCGACGCCCGCAGCGACGCCTCCCGGCGGGACTTCACCGTCAACGCCCTCTTCCTGGACCCGCACCGCGGGGACGTGATCGATTTCGTGGGAGGACGCGAGGACCTCGAACGCCGCGTCCTGCGGACGGTGGGCGACCCGGAGCACCGCTTCGGCGAGGATCGGCTGCGGCTGATCCGCGCGGTCCGCTTCGCGGCGCAGCTCGACTTCCAAATGGAGGAGGCGACCTGGAAGCAGGTCCGCGAGCAGGCCCCCACGATCCTGCAGGTCAGCTGGGAGCGGATCCGGGACGAGCTGCTGAAGATCCTGACCGGCGAGCGTCCCGACGCGGGTTTGCGGCTGCTGCACGAGTCGGGCCTCCTGCAGGTGGTACTGCCCGAGGTGGCGGACATGGTGGGCGTCCAGCAGCCACCGGAGTTTCACCCCGAGGGGGATGTCTTCATCCACACCTGCCTGATGTTCTCGCTGGCCGGCGAGCTGGACGAGGCGCTGGCGCTGGGAATCCTGCTGCACGACGTGGGCAAGCCCCCCACTTTCACCGTCGCCGACCGCATCCGGTTCCACGGCCACGCCGAGAAAGGGGCGGAGATGGCGGCCGAGATCGGGCGCAAGCTGCGCCTTTCGAGCGAGCTGACTCAAGAGGTGGTGGACCTGGTGCGCGACCATCTCCGGTTCATCCACGTGCGCGAGATGCGCGAGAGCACGCTCAAGCGGTTCCTGCGCAAGCCCAACTTCGACAAGCACCTGGAGCTGCACCGGCTGGACTGTTTGGCCAGCCACGGCGATCTGACGTCCTACGAGTTCTGCCGCGAAAAGCTGGAGGAGCTGAGCCGGGAGAAGATGCGGCCCCCGCGGCTGCTGACGGGCCACGACCTGATCGCCGAGGGGCTGGAGCCGGGTCCGGCCTTCTCGGTGCTGCTGGCGGAACTGGAGGACGAGCAGCTGGAGAATCGGGTTTCGACACGCGAGGAGGCGCTGGAGTGGCTGCGCCGCCGCATCGGCCGGATGGAGCGGGAATCGCGCTAGGAGCGTGTCCATGTGATGGACCGGTCCTAGGCAGGCGGGGCTGGGGCAAGGCGCCGAGCCAAGCGAGGTGTTTTGCGGCGGCGGCAGGCCGCGAAGTTGATTGTCTGCCCGCTGCACATCTGATATAAAGGCGCGGTTATGAAGCACGCCACGGTCTTCTTTCTCTTGGGTTGTCTGGTCCTCGTGACGGTGATGGTCGGGGGGTGTGCCCCCGCCGAAGAAGAAGCGGCCGTCGCCGCCGAGTCCGCCGAACCGCCGCCGCCGCCCAAGCCCGAGCCCGGCGAATTCGTCACGATCCCGGCGGGTGAGTTCATCATGGGCACCGATGAGCGGCCGGACAATGCCAAGGACAAGCCGACCTTGAACGAGCCGGAGCACACGGTCGACCTGCCGGCCTACCAGATCGGCGTCTACGAGGTGACCAACGCGGAGTTCGCCAAGTTCCAGATCGAGAGCGATTATGCGGCGGAGGGGAACTGGCGGCAGTTCTACAACATCCAGAAAGGGGACCACCCGGTCGCCAACGTCACCTGGCAGGACGCCCAGGAGTACTGCAAATGGGCTGGCGGGCGCCTGCCCACCGAGCAGGAGTGGGAGAAGGCGGCCCGTGGGACCGACGGACGCCCCTATCCGTGGGGCGAGGAATACAGCGGCGGACGGGGTAATACCAACGACGCCGGCGTGGGCAACACCGTCGAAGTGGGCGAGATGAACGACGAAAGCCCCTTCGGGCTCCGCGACACGTTCGGCAACGTCACCGAGTGGACCTCCGACAAGCTGGCCCCCTACCCGAACAGCCCCAGCCGGCGCGACCCGAACTACCGCAAGGGGTACATCGTGGTGCGCGGCGCCTCCTACGCGATCAAGGGAACCAGCTTCTACGTCTACATCCGTGGAGCCTACCTGCCGAAGTCGCAGTATGGCATCGGTTTCCGCTGCGCCAAGGACGTGGCGAGCGCCGAGGGCGAGCAGGAATCGAGCTGAAAGTGGCACGGTCTTCCAGGCCGTGATTTACCTTCGAGATTGGGGTCCTAGAGGAGTATCTCTACCCTCCTCCGAGTTGACGCGCCCCCGCGTTTCGCCGTAGAATTGGATCCTGCGACGCGGGGTGGAGCAGTCTGGTAGCTCGTTGGGCTCATAACCCAAAGGTCGCGGGTTCGAATCCCGCCCCCGCAACCAGCATTCATATCGAAGGCCGCCCATTCCGAGGCGGCCTTTTTTTCAGGCAAGTTGTGGCCGCGGTTACGACTGAGCAATGACACGCGAAGCCAAGAAGCCTCGTGAGAAGATGCGCGAATACCGAGCCCGTTTGCGGGCTGCCGGGGGGCGCCCCGTACAGAGTCGGGAGCCCGACACACGGGCCAAGAACTTCGCGGCGCAAGCCAGGAACAACGCCAGCGCCTTGGCCTTCATAGCTGAGCCTCGATCGGCGTGCAACGTCAGCTGATCCGGCTCGACGTGCTGCTTGGTGCAGCTTTCCCGGATCAGGGTCCGGGCAAGGCCGTGCTCTCCTGGTTGGCCACCAGCCAC
>JBFGHG010000671.1:0-2996 GCA_041578395.1 Acidobacteriota bacterium | reverse complement strand
GGAGGCAGCGCGGCGCCGCCCCCGCGCGACACCGAATCCTATGCGCTGGTCTGGGACGGCTGGAAGCTGGTCCACCATACGCGACGTCCCGACGGGGCGCCCGAGTTCGAACTGTTCGAGTTCGCCACCGATCCGTTCGATCAGCGCGACCGCGCCGCGGAGCAGCCGGAGCGGGTCCGGCAGCTGGCCGACCGGCTCGAGCAGTGGCGGCAGGCCGCCCTCGAGGCACGGCTGCCCGAGACGGCGCCCACGGAAGGATTGAGCAAGGAAGAATTGGACCGCCTGCGCAGCCTGGGGTACATTCAGTAGATCTTGGACGAGCAGCGAGCAGCCGATCCACCGAAACCCAGCGGCTTCGAAAACTCTTCGCTGGCGCCGCTGGCCCATCTCTACCGGGGCGAGCTGTACCGCAGCAAGATCTGGCGCACCCGCCTGGACGCCACCACCAACTGGGCGGTGGCCACCACTGGTATCGCCGTCTCGGTCACCTTCTCGGACCGCGACAACTCCCCGCTGCCGCTGCTGCTGGTGGGCATGCTGGTGGTCGTTTTCCTGGTGATCGAGGGGCGGCGCTACCGCTACTTCGACATCTGGCGCTCCCGGGTGCGCCTGATGGAGACCCGGATGTACGGGCCGCTGCTGCGCGGGCAGCCGTTCGAGTTCGACGACGCCTGGAACCACCACCTGGCCGACGACTACGACCACCTCCACTTCCACATCACCCGGGCGGAGGCGGTGGGCCGCCGGCTGCGGCGCAACTACCTCTGGATCTTCCTGGTGCTGGGACTCAGCTATCTGGGGAAGCTGCTGATCCATCCCGATCCCTTCCCGTCGTTCGGACAGGTGCTGGAGCGCGCCCAGGTCGGTCCCATCCCCGGAGGGTGGGTGCTGGGGGCGCTGCTGGCGGGAGAAGCCACACTGGTGGTGCTGGCCGTCCTCACGCTGCGGGGACAGAAGGCCGCGGGCCGGATCGAGCTCGTGCCGACGTCGGATCCGGGGCGCACCTCCGCCCGCGACGAGTAAAGGTGGCCTGGCCTTCCAGGCCGCGATTGGGAATCACGGGCAAGGATGCCCGCGCCACTGGGCTTTGCGGCGCCAAATTGATACCATCCGGACGAGGGGGTACCCGCCATGAATCTGCGCGTTTTTCTTTTCTTCGTTGTTGGTTTTCTGGCCGCCAGTGCCAGCCATCCCATTCTGGCCGGAGAAGTCGAGGTGGACAGGGGTTTTCAGCTGCCGCCGGCTCCGATCCAGGAGATGCTCGATCGCGACGCACACTACGACGAACTCGAAGCGTTGTCGCCGGACGGCCGCCGTTTCGTGATCCCGGTCGAGCAGTATTTCTCCAGCTACGAAGTGCTGGGCCGGAAGACCTACCGGCTGGCGATGCTCGAGATCGTCCCCGAGGCCAACCGGGAATGGCGGCTGAACAGTTACGGCGTCAAGGGATTGAAGATCTACTCACTGGAGGACCGCTCCAGCCTGCAGGTGGATCTGCCCGAGGGCATCCTGGTCAGCGACGTGGTCTGGTCGCCCGGCGGTGATCGGATCGCATTTCTGGCCCACCTCGAGGACCGTTCCGAGGTGTGGGTGGCGGATGCTTCCACCGGTGAGGCCCGTCCCTTCGCAGAGGCGGCGGTGATGGCGACACTGGCCAAACGCCCGCGGCGGGGCAGCGGCGTCACCGATCCTTCGACGATCGTGCAGTGGCTGCCGGACGGGTCGATCCTGACGCTATTGGTGCCCGCCGGCCGCGGCCCGGAGCCGAGCGCTTCGCGCATCCCCGACGGTCCGCTGATCCGGACCACGCGCAAAAAGCCGACGCCGACGCCCACCTATCCGTTCCTGCTGCGGACTCCCCACGACCAGGCGCTCTTTCGCTACTACACCACGGCGCAGCTGGCGCGGCTGTCCCCGGCGGGGGAGATCGAGACCCTCGGGGACCCGGCGATGTACCTCGAGATCTCGGCCAGTCCCAGCGGCGAGTACCTGCTGGCGGAGAAGCTGGTCGAGCCGTTCTCGTACATCGTGGGCTTCACTGGGTTCCCCCGCACCCTGGAGGTGATGGACCTCGAAGGCCGGACACTCTCCACCCTCCGTGAGCTGCCCCTGCGGGAGACACAGCGCTGGGGCGCCGGCGACCCCAACGACGATCACCCTCGCGAGGTCCGGTGGCGTGCGGACGGCGACGTGCTGACCCTGCAGTGGAAGGAAGAGAAGCAGAAAAACGACGACGAGGAAGCGGAAGAGGAGCCGGAGGAAGACGACGGTCCCCGCAAGGACCGGCTGATGGCGCTGGCCGCTCCCTTTTCGCTCGAGGAGGCCCGCCTGCTGGCTGATTCCGAGCAGACCTTCACCCGGGTCGAGTACTCCCGCGAAGGCCGCTACGCTTTCGCCCGGCTGACTGGAAAGGGCGGGGGGACGAAGAATCGGCACAACCTCGTGGCCTACGATCTCTCCGGAGACGAGGTCCGCCGCCACGACCTGGTCACCGGCGTCGATCCCGAGAAGCCTCTCGAGGAGCCGGGGGAGTGGGTCACGCGGCACACCGCCAACGGCCACTCCTACGCCCTGACCGCAGGGGACGGGGCGGTCTACCTGCAGGGAGAGGGACCGCAGGAGGACTTCCGCCCGCGCCCCTTCGTCGACCGCGTGCAGATCGAGTCGGGGGAGAAAGTACGGGTCTTCCGCGGCAGCGAGGAGTTCTTCGACGAGCCCAAGGCCTTTCCCGACCCGGACCTGCGGCGCCTGGTCTTCACCCGCGAGTCGTCCACTCAGTTCCCCGACAGTTACCTGTGGAGGGCCGGGGAGGACCCGGTGCGGCTGACGGCCAACCGTGATCCCTTTCCGGAGGTGGCCGAGTGCCGCCGCATCGACTTCGAGTTCGAGCGCCGCGACGGCCTGATGGTGCACGCGCGGATCACGCTGCCGGTCGGATACCAGGAGGGGACGCGCGTCCCGGCGGTGTTCTGGACCTACCCGCGCGAGTTCGACTC
>JBFGHG010000670.1:0-3006 GCA_041578395.1 Acidobacteriota bacterium | reverse complement strand
GACGCAGCGGTTGATCCCCACCTTGTAGACGCGCGCCACGAAGCTGCGGGCTGCAAAGCCGGCCACCGCCGCTACCATCCCTCGCTCAGGAACTCGTTGACCCGCTGATTCACCCGCCCGCTCTCGCAGCCCGCCGCCAGGTGGCCGCAGTTGCTGTGCAGCGTCAGCAGCCGCGCGCCCGTCATCAGGGCGAATTGCGTGGCCGGCAGCGGGTTGACCATGTGGTCCTGCTCGGCCACCACCACCAGCATCTCGGCCTTCACGGCCCGGGCGGCCGCGGCCAGCGAGCCCGGCTGCCTGCCGACGTCGTGCGCCATCATGGCGCGCAGCTGGCTGGCCCAGTTCTCCGGGTGGTAGCGGTTGTCGAAGGTGCTGTCGATCTGCTCGAGGTAGGCGCGAAAATCCTCCCGGCCCGTCTCTTCCGCCCGGAAGTCGGGAGTCTGCAGGGCCAGGTTGTGGATGGCCGCCACCGTGCGCGCGGCCAGCTCGGGACAGCCGCACTGCTTGGAGGTCTCGATGGCCCGCAGTTGGGCCTCCCACAGCAGCAGGTCGTAGGAGGTCAGCCGCGGGGACCCGACGATCGAGACCGCCCTGTTCACGAACTCCGGGTGGGACACGGCCCACTGAAAAGCCTGCATTCCCCCCATCGAAATCCCCACCACGGCGTGCAGCCGGGGCACCTTCAGCGACTTCAGCAGCCGGTGCTGCGAGGCCACCATGTCGGCGATGGTGTAGTGGGGAAACTGCTCGGCAGGCTGGCTCACGCTGTTGGAGGGAGAACAGGAGACACCGTTGCCCAGCGCGTCGACCGCGATCACGTAGAAGCGCGAGCTGTCCACCGGACCCGCCGGGCCGATCAGACCCTGCAGGTCTTCGCTGCGCCCCGAAAACCAGGTCGGAAAGAGGACCGCGTTGGTCTTCTCCCGATTCAGCCGGCCGAAGGTCCGGTAGCCGACGCGGCAGTTCTCCAGGGTCTGTCCGCTCTCCAGCTTCAGGTCGCCGATCTGGGCGAACTGCTGCAGCGGTTGGGCTGGGGCGGTCGATGCCGCCGCTGCGGCCAGCGCGAGGAGGCAAAGCGCTCTTTTCATGAGCCCCTTATACCGCACCGGTGGCCGCGAATCCTCCCCTTTGAGTGGGGCATTTCACCCACTCTGAGCGCCCAGGTCTGGTGCAGCCTGCCGCAAAGTACCGTGGGAGGGGACCGCGGGTCGGCCTCCGCCAATGGCACCGTGGTTGCAACCGGGGTGCTGGCGCGCCAGTGCGCCACCACCAAAGATTGGGAACGAGGACATGTCCAGACATACGATGATCGACGGCAACGAAGCCGCCGCGCGCATTGCTTTCAAGACCAACGAAGTCATCGCCATCTACCCCATCACTCCCTCCTCCCCCATGGGCGAGTTGGCCGACCAGTGGTCGGCCGCCGGGGATCGCAACATCTTCGGGGCCGTCCCCCTGGTGCAGGAGATGCAGAGCGAGGGAGGCGCGGCCGGCGCGGTTCACGGCGCGCTGCAGACGGGAGCCCTGACGACCACCTTCACCGCCTCGCAGGGCCTGCTGCTGATGATTCCCAACATGTACAAGATCGCCGGCGAGCTGACCCCGGCGGTGATCCACGTGGCCGCCCGCTCGATCGCCGCCCAGGCGCTGTCGATCTTCGGGGACCACAGCGACGTCATGGCCACGCGGGCCACCGGTTTCGCCATGCTGGCCTCGGGCTCCGTGCAGGAGGTGATGGACCTGGCGCTGATCGCCCAGGCCTCGACGCTGCGCTCGCGCATTCCCTTCCTGCACTTCTTCGACGGATTCCGCACCTCGCACGAAATCGCCAAGATCGAGGAAGTGGACGACGAGGTGATCCGGGCCCTGATCGACCAGGAGGCGGTGCTGGCCCACCGCGGACGGGCGCTCTCTCCGGAGCATCCCGTGATCCGGGGCACGGCCCAGAACCCGGACGTCTACTTCCAGCACCGCGAGACGGTGAATCCCTTTTACCGGCGCTGTCCCGAGATCGTGCAGGAGTGCATGGACCGCTTTGCGGAGCAGACGGGCCGCCGCTATCACCTGTTCGACTATCACGGCGCACCCGACGCCGAGCGTGTCCTGGTGCTGATGGGCTCGGGCGCCGAGGCCGCCCACGAGACGGTCGATTACCTGCTGGCGCGCGGGGAGAAGGTGGGGCTGATGAAAGTCCGCCTCTACCGCCCCTTCGAGATCGGCCGTTTCCTCGAGGCGCTGCCGCGGACCACCCGCTCCATCGCCGTACTGGATCGCACCAAGGAGCCGGGCAGCGCCGGCGAGCCCCTCCACCAGGACGTCGTTCAGGCGCTCTACGAGGGGGGAACCGAGGCCGGATTCGAAGAGCTGCCCCGGGTGGTGGGAGGCCGCTACGGGCTCTCCTCCAAGGAGTTCACTCCCGCCATGATCCTGAGCGTCCTGGAGAACCTGTCGGCCGAGGCCCCGCAAAACCACTTCACTGTGGGGATCCGTGACGACGTCACGCACACCAGCCTGGACTGGGATCCGGGATTCACGACCGAGTCCCCCGACGTGGTGCGGGCGGTTTTCTACGGCCTGGGGTCGGACGGCACGGTCAGCGCCAACAAGAACTCCATCAAGATCATCGGCGAGTCCGCGGACCGCTACGCCCAGGGCTACTTCGTCTACGACTCCAAGAAAGCCGGGTCGGTCACGGTCTCGCACCTGCGCTTCGGACCTCGCCCGATCCGCTCCACCTACCTGGTCGGCGACGCCCAGTTCGTGGGATGCCACCAGTTCAGCTTTCTGGAGCGAATCGATGTCCTGCAGGAGGCCGGGCGGGGAGCGCTGTTCCTGCTCAACAGCCCTCATGACCCCGAGGAAGTCTGGGAGGCGCTCTTTCGCGAAGGCCGTCAGGAGGGCCTGAAGCCGGCGGGGCTGGCCGCCCGCAACACCCTGCGGCTGGAGATGAAGTACGCCCTGTACGGCAACGACATCGACGACACCACTACGCCGCTGGAGAGATCG
>JBFGHG010000669.1:0-3008 GCA_041578395.1 Acidobacteriota bacterium | reverse complement strand
TCCTGGCAGCGACGTTTCTCCCGACTTTCGGCGGCGAGGCCCGCCGGCGCTGGGAGACGATGAACCAGATCCGGCGGGACAAGTTCGACTACGTGCTGCCCGAAGCCATGCGCGAAAACGGCGTGGCGATGTGGATCACGGTGGTCAAGGAGGGCTACCCCGATCCGCTGGTCCCCGACCTCGGGGGCGGCTACGTCTCGAGCGTCGGCTACTACGTCTTCACCGACCGCGGCGGCGAGCGGATCGAGCGGGCGGCACTGGGCATCTCGGGCTACCTGCTGGAGCGGGGCGGCGCCTACGACCTGGTCACCTCGAACTTCGACCTGCGCGAGTTCGTGTCGGAGCGCGATCCGGCCACCATCGCAGTGAACACCTCGCGGCACATCGGCGCCGCCGACGGGCTCACCCACTCGAGCCGCCAGCTGCTGGTCGAGACGCTGGGCGAACCCTACGCCGCCCGGCTGGTGTCCGCCGAAAAGCTGATCTCCGACTTCCGCTCCCGGCGCGTGGCCACCGAGATCGCCGCCTTCGCCGAGGCCGGCGAGATCTCCCGGCGGCTGGCGGAACGGGCGCTCTCCAACGAAGTGATCACGCCGGGCGTGACGAGCCTGGAAGAGGTGGCCTGGTGGCTGAACGAACGGCTGCTGGAGCGTGCGCTGGGGTCGTCCTTCGGGATGCCGTCCATCTACGTGACCGGCCCCGAGGGGATCGCGGACGTCTCCAACGAACGGATCATCCAGCGGGGCGACCTGCTGATGATCGACTGGGGCGTGGGCCTGATGAATTTTCACACCGACCTGAAGCGGATCGCCTACGTGCTGAACGAAGGCGAAAGCGCCGTGCCGGCGGGGATTCAGAACGCCTTCGACCAGGGGCTGAAGGTGCGGGAGGTGCTGCGCCGCAACATCCGGGCGGGGAAAACGGCCGCCGAGACCCTCGAGCTGCTGAACGGTAAGCTGGAGGAGGCGGGTTTCGCCGTCATGGAGGAGTTCAACAAGACGACGGGCGTGGACGCGACCGAGGTGATCATCGGCTGCCACTCGGTAGGCAACCTGGGCCACGGCATCGGCCCCTCCATCGCCTTCTTCAACCCGCGCCGGCTGGAGTTCGAGATCCGGCCGACCAACCTCTTCTCGATCGAGCTGTTCGCCTACACGGCGGCTCCGGAGTGGGGGGGAGCCAAGGTCCGCATTCCTCTCGAGGACGACGCGGTGGTGACCGAGCGGGGAGTGGAGTGGCTCTACCCGGTCAACGAGCGGATCCTGCTGGTGAAGTGAGGGTTGGGGCGGTCGGGTCAGCGCGCCGGCTCGGCGGCCTGCCCCGAAACGGATCCGAGGTAAGCGTGCAGGTCGCGCAGCTCGCCGCCCGACAACTCGGGCCACGGTTCGCCCCGACTCAGCACCGCCTCCCGCATCAGGGGGGCGTGGTTCCACATGGCCGCCACCAGCGCTGCCGGCGATCGCGCGGCCTCCGACAGGCGGGCAACCCCGGGCGCTGCGGACCCGTCGTGGCAGCCGGCGCAGCTGTGGGTCTCGAAGACCTCGGCTCCACGCCGGCCTCTGCCGGGCGGGTCGTCGAAGCGAAGGAAATAGAGGAAGGCGACCAAGTCGGCCAGCTCCGAGTTCTCGAACGTGGGCCAGGGGATGCCGCGCTGCCGCATGACGTCGTTCATCTCCAGCGCGTGGTTCCACATGTCCGCAGCGATCGCCTCGGCTGAGCGTTTCAAATCGAAACTCGAAAGGTCCGGCCCGGCACTCCCACCGCGCGCCTCGCTGCCGTGACAAGCCGAGCAGCGTTTTTCCGAAAACGTCGCGCGTCCTCGATTGGGGTTTCCGGGCGCGGTCAAGAGGGGAGCCCGCAAACCGGATCCGGCCTCCTGACGCAGGAAGGCGCTCAGATTGGCAACGTCCCCCTCCCGGAATCGGGGGGGCCGCAGGCCTAGATCGCGCATGCTGCGAAGCATGCCGGGCCCGTGGTTCCAGATCTGCTGGGCGACGAAGAGTGGCGAGGCGTGCCCGCTCAGTTCGCGCAGGTCGGGGCCGATGCCGGCTCCACCCCGGCCGACGGCATGGCAGGCCGTGCAACCCTCGGCGCGAAAGAGCCGGCGGCCCTGCTCGGCGGACCCGGGGTTTCCCAGGTAGTCGATGAAGTAGAGAAACACGATCAGTTCCGTGGTCTCTCGCGGTGTGAGCTCGGGCCAGGCTACTCCCGAACGGCGAACCGTGGCGCTCATCACCGGCGCATGGTTCCAGAGGGCGGCGCCCAGCTCCAGAAACGTACCGCCAAACCGGCCAGCCTCCAGCGCGGGGCCAATGCCGGCGGACTCGCCGGCGAATCCGTGGCAGGCGACGCACCCCTTGGTCTCGAAGAGCGCTTCTCCCGCCAGAGGGTCGTCCGGCAGCCCGTCCGCCGTCGGGAGCGCCCTTGCCAGAGCCAGAGAGCCGAGCAGGCCAGCGGCGAGCCAGAAAAGCGCCGATGTCCGGGGGCGTCCTTTCGTCATCGTTCCTCCTCCCGCCGGGCTTCCTTCTGCATTCCGACGAAGACGTACGTCAGAACCAGCGCCACCGTCCAGAACACCGGGATGGCCACGATCGAGATCCCGACCGTGGCCGAGGGGACGTCCTGCAACTCGTGTGAGAGCCGGATCAGGTGGACGATCCAGTAGCTGATCCCCAGCACGAACACCCAGATCCACGCAATGGAAGCGAGCTGCAACAGATAGATCCAGCGTGGCTGTTCCGGTTTGGCCATCAAGTCAGCTCCCGGCCGGCGCGCCGGCCTCCTTCACGTCCGCGTCGGGCAGATACCCCTCGAGACGCTCGACAGTCTCTGCAATGGAATGCTCCCGGCCTTCCTGAATCTCCCAGATCGAAACCAGGGGGAAGAACCGGGCGAACAGTACGAACCCCAGGATGAAGGTGGCGATCCCGCCGGCGAACATCCCCCAGTCCACCAGGCCCGGGACGTAGAAGCCGGTGGGGTAGGGAAGCCTCGGATTGGCCAGCGAC
>JBFGHG010000668.1:0-3012 GCA_041578395.1 Acidobacteriota bacterium | reverse complement strand
GCGGCCGGCGCGGCCGGGGGTGCTGCCGGGACGACCCGGCAGACCCCTTCGGACGGCGCCTCCCCGGGTCCCCTGGAAGCCCTCTTCGGCCGCATGTTCTCGATGACGGGGCAGGTGACGCGCCTGACGGAACGCGTCGTTCGGGAGAGCCTGGAGTCGCTCTCCAACCCGGCGCGCCTGCGGGAACTGGCCCAGGAGGGCGCCGGCAACGCCCTGGCGATGCAGCGCCTCTTCCTGCGTTCGGACGACCCGCAGACGGTCTTCAAGGGCCCGCTGGACGTGCGCAAGGTGGCGGCCTGGTCGGAGGCCCTCCCGCTGGAGGGAGTCAAGAGGGTGAAGCGGGCGCTGGGGGGGACGGTCAACGACGTGCTCGTCTCGGCCATGGCGGGCGGTCTTCGCCACTACCTGAAACGCCGGCGCCAAGCCCTGCACGGGCTGGAACTGCGCGCCACCGTCCCGGTTAACCTGCGGCGCAAGGAAGACAGCAGTCAGATGGGCAACTGCTTCGGCCTCGTCTTCCTCAAACTCCCGGTCGGAGTCGAGGACCCGCTGGAGCGGCTGCAGATCGTGAGCCGGCGCATGAACAAGTTGAAGAGTTCGCGGGAAGCGCCGGTGATCTACGGCCTGCTGTGCGCGCTGGGCGGGGTGGGCAAGGAGGTGCAGCAGCCGCTGGTCAACCTGGTGGGCGCCAAGGCGACGGCCGTGATGACCAACATGATGGGCCCTCCCGTCCCCCTCTACCTGGCCGGCCACGAGGTCGACGAAATCATGTTCTGGGTGCCGCAGTCGGCGCGCCTCGGGCTGGGGGTCAGCATCCTCAGCTACAACGGCAAAGTGCGGCTGGGAGTAGCCACCGACGAGTCGCTGGTGCCGGACCCGGAGAAGATCGTGGAAGGCTTTCACCGGGAGTACAAGGCGCTGTCGGAGCTGGCGGCCGCGGCACCCGAGGACGCCGGGTCCCGGGCGGAGGAGGAGCGTCCGCGGCGGAAGAAGGCTTCGCGTCCGAAGATATCGAGCCGGGCGGCGGCGGCACGCCGGAAGGTCGGGAAGGCGGCGCCCAGAGGATCACGGGCAGGGATGTCCGTGCCACAACAGTGCCAGGCGCAAACGCAGAAGGGCACCCGCTGCCGCAACCGCGTGCCTGGCGGCGAGGACCTCTGTCACGTGCATCGAAAGAAAGCCTGACGCGCTCAGCCTTTTTTCGCTTCGAAGCGGGTCGAAAGATACAGCCCCAGCATCAGCTTCAACTCCTGCCGGATCTCCTGCTGCGTCTCCCGGTCTTCCTGGGCGGCGCGGGACATCAGGACCTTGGTGGTCTCGGTGACCATCAGCATGGCCAGGCGCCGCTGCTCGTCGGAGACGTCCGGGTAGGCCTCGGCCAGCAGGTCGCTGAGCGGTTCGATGATGTCCTTTTCCAGCTCCAGCGCCTCTTCCTCCGCCGAGCCGCCGAACTTGCCCCCGGTGAAGATCGAACCGAAGCCGGGGGTGGCTGCCGCCAGTTCCTCCAGGTTGTCCACCAGCGCCTCCACCAGGCCCGTCACGGAGCTGCGGGCCAGGTCGACCGTCAGGATCTCCTCGAGCAGCCGGTCCAGCTGACCCCGGAAGCCGCGCACGACTTCCGCCACCACGGCGTTCTTGTTGGGGAAGAACTGGTAGATGGAGCCGATGGAGGTGCCGGCACGGCTGGCGATGGCGTTGGTGGTCAGCGCCCGGTAGCCCACTTCCTCGAGCAGCTCGGCCGCCGCGTCCAGGATGGTCGCCACCCGCTGCTGGCTGCGCTTCTGTCTGGGGCGTCTCCGCCGCGTCTTTCGTGCCATCTCCGCCCTTTTCCCCTTGGCAACCTCGCCGAACGTGAGCAACATCTCATAGGATAGCAGAAGCCCCGGCGATCCAGGCCCGGCGGCCGGATTCGTGAAAAACTGAGTTTTTTTTCACATTTCCCCTTGACAATCTGAGCCGGGGCTCATATTTTAGGTACGTGAGCAACGCCTCACATTTGAAATGGAGCAGCGAGGAAAGGATCGAGACAACCATGATCAACGAATTGACCAAGAGAACCGACGAGTTCGTGAATAGCCTGATCGATACCCAGAAGAAGATGTGGAACACCGTTTCCGACAGTCTGCAGAGCGTGACGTCGGCGCCCGCCGACAAGCGCTGGCAGGAAGGCGTGAAGGCCTCCGAGAAGCTGGTGCAGGACAGCCTGGACGCTCAGGCGGACCTGCGCCGGTCGATGCTGGACCGGCTGGCCGAGATCGACGCCATGCCGGAGCAGGCGGTGGAGTCGCTGGACCGCTTTCAGGACATCGCCGACGAGCTGACCAAGAGCCAGGAAAAGCTGATCTCCAACTGCTTCGACATGTTGGAGACGCTGGACCCCAACCGGGTCGCCGGCTCCTACGGTGACAGCTTTTCGGGCGTAGTGGACCGGCTGCAGAACCTGGCCCGCAAGACCGTGGAAGTGCAGATGGAGATGGTCAAGAACTGGACCGGCAAGAAGCCGACCACGTCTTCGAGCGCGCGCAAGCGCCCCGTCAGCAAGAAGTCCACGTCCAAAAAGTAAGCCACCGGGCTTCACGTTCACGAGATCGCAGAGAAGGCCTCCCAGGCGTTGGGGGGCCTTCGTCGTTTTGGGGCGGGCCGGTTTGACATCGAGCGAGGGGGGAAGCGAGACTCTGTCGCGAAGGAGCAGCCGATGCGAAGGATGGCGTGGAGTGCGGTTTTGATTCTGGCGGCGACGGCCCTGCCGGCCCGGGGCGCGGGGGGGAAGTCTTCCTCCGGTCTGGCCTACTGGATTTCCGGGGCCGGACCCGCGGTCGTGCTGCTGCACGGCTCCAACCTCGACCATCGGATGTGGGACGACGAGGTTCCCGTGCTGGAGCTGGAGTTCCAGGTGCTCCGCTACGATTTGCGGGCGCACGGGGAGTCCGCCATTCCCGAGGCGCCCTTTTCCGCGAGCCGGGATCTGGCCGAGCTGCTCACCGAGCTGGGCATCGAACGGGCATCGCTGAT
>JBFGHG010000667.1:0-3034 GCA_041578395.1 Acidobacteriota bacterium | reverse complement strand
GGCGGCACGTGCTCCGGCCAGGGCGGCGCCGAGGGGAGGACACCATTATCAGCCAAGTTCCCAGAGCTGGATTCCGGCCAGTGCGAAGTGACCATCGAATCCGATGACGGTCGAACACTTCACCGACTCCATGATCGCGAAACTCACAGCGTCGGTATAGGTTACCGTCTGCCCAGACAACTGCTCCAGCCACCCGAGCGCAGCCCGATGATGCGCCATCGTGGAGCAAAGCAGCTCGACGGACTCGCTTTGGAGGACACGGCGCAGCGCGAGGAACGCGAATCTCGTGCCTGCCCTGTAGAGCAGAAGTCGATGGACCTCGGCGAGAACGAGGTTGGAAGTGAACAGCGGAATGCGGTGATCGATGGCGGTGCGAATCTGGCGCTCGGCCTGGGCGTGATGCTGGTCGCGCGAGCTGAAGAGAGCGATCCAGCCCCCTGCGTCGACGAAGACCCGGGAGGGAAGGTCACTCGGAGGTGGCCTTGTCGGCAACGAAAGTCTCCTTCAAGTACTCGTCGAATCGCTCGCTGCAGTCCGGCGGAAGGCCCTCGATCATTCCGCTGGCTCTCAGCAAGGGATCTTTCTCGTCAGTGCTCAGGAGTGCGCGTACCGCTACTCGGACGGCCCGAGACTTGGTCCAGCCCCGCGTCCGTGCCCATCGTTCGAGCCGCTCCAGGTCCGCCGTGTCAACGTAAACCTGAAGAGGTTTTTTCATGATGCTGAGTGTACGCCAGTCATGAAAAAAAATCGAGCACAACCGGAAAGCGACAACCGGGCCCGCGCCGCCGACAAGGGTTCCACCCCGGGTGCGCACCGGTCAGACCAGGTCCGCCAGAGCGGGCTCCAGCTCGGGGTACTGGAAACGGAATCCGGAGTCGAGCGCCTTCTTCGGGTAGACCCGCTGGCCCTCCAGCAGCAGCGACTCGGCCATCTCGCCCAGCATCAGCTTCAGTGCGAAGCCGGGCGTGGGGAGCAGAGACGGGCGGCCCAGGGCGCGCCCCAGCGCCTTGGAAAACTGCCGGTTGGTGCGCGGGTCGGGGGAAGTGGCGTTGAGGGGGCCGGAGATCTTCTCGTCGTCGAGCGCGGCCCGGATCAGCGCGACCTCGTCGTCCAGGTGGATCCAGGACATCCACTGCTCGCCGCTGCCCAGCGGCCCGCCGGCGAACATCTTGAAGGGGAGCAGCATCTTCTCGAGCGCACCGCCGTCGGCTGAAAGCACGATGCCCGTGCGCACGAGGACCACCCGGACCCCCGCCTCCTCGGCCCGGCGCGCTTCCGCCTCCCACTGCACGCACACCTCGGTCAGAAAGCCGCTGCCGGGCGGGCTCTGCTCGTCCAGACGCTCGTCTGCGCGGTTGCCGTAGTAGCCGATCGCGGAGCCGTTGACCAGGACGGCCGGCGGACTCGAGCAGGCCCGGATCGCCTCCACGACGTGGCGCGTTCCCGCCACACGGCTGTCACGGATCGCCTGCTTGCGGCTCTCGGTCCAGCGGCCCGAGGCGATCGACGCGCCCGCCAGGTTCACCACGGCCGACACCCCCTCCAGCGCGCCAGCCGGCGGAGGGCCCTGCCGGGCGTCCCACTCGACGGCCTCGGCTTCCGGCAGCTTCGCCTTCACCTTCTCGGGGCTCCGCCCCAGGGCGACGATCTCTTGGCCCGCCTCCAGCAGCTCCTCGCACAGCGCTTTGCCAATCAGCCCCGTGGCTCCCGTCACGGCTACTTTCATTGCACCCCCTCCGTTTCTGCCGCCGATTCTACCTCGAGGCTCTCGGGAGTCGGGAATGGGAGAGATTCCTCAACAGGAAGGGTGGCTGGGGGACAGGGATTCGAACCCCGATACCATGGTCCAGAGCCATGTGTGTTGCCGTTACACCATCCCCCAGCACGGGTGGCTTCATTATAAGAAATCGAGCGCTTCTACCTCAAGGCGTGGGGCAGGCATCCCTGCCTGCCATTCCGAACAGCAGAACCCCGGCCTGGAAGGCCGGTCCTCACTCATGCCCCCGCCACCCGAATGCGGGCCACGGCCTCGTGGTAGCGCCGGCTGGCCGCTTCGTAGTCCGTCCCCGGCTCGCGCGAGCGCAGCTGGTTCTCGGCCTCGGCCTTCTCCTGCTCGGCGCGGGCCGCGTCGATTTCCTTCCCGTACCGGGCCTCGTCGGCCAGAATCGAGACGGCGTCCGGCAGGACTTCGACGAATCCGGAGCTGCAGTACAGCCGGCGGGTCTCGCCGGCGCGCCGGTAGGAGACGACGCCCACGCCCAGCTGGGAGATCAGGGGCGCGTGTCCGGGCAGGATGCCCAGTTCCCCGGCGGCGCCCGGGACCGTGACTTCGTCCACCTCGCCGCTGAAGACTTCCCGCTCCGGGGTAACGATCTCGAGGTTCAGTTTCGACGGGAGTGCCATGTCCTCAAGCCGCCTCGTCCTTGAGCCGCTCCGCCTTCTCGAGCACTTCGTCGATCCCGCCCACCATGTAGAAGGCCTGCTCCGGGATCTCGTCGTGCTTCCCTTCGGCCAGCTCCTTGAACCCCTTGATGGTGTCCTCGAGCGAGACGTACTTGCCCGGGATGCCGGTGAACTGCTCGGCCACGAAGAAGGGCTGCGACAGGAAGCGTTGGATCTTGCGCGCCCGGGCCACCGTCAGCTTGTCCTCTTCCGACAGCTCGTCGATGCCCAGGATGGCGATGATGTCCTGCAGCTCCTTGTAGCGCTGCAGGATCCCCTGCACCAGGCGGGCGACCGAGTAGTGCTCTTCGCCGATCACGCGCGGGTCCAGGATGCGGCTGGTGGAGGCCAGCGGGTCCACCGCCGGATAGATCCCCTGTTCGGCGATGGAGCGCTCCAGCACCGTGGTGGCGTCCAGGTGGGCGAAAGTGGTCGCGGGGGCCGGGTCCGTATAGTCGTCCGCCGGTACGTAGATGGCCTGAATCGATGTAATCGAACCCTTGGTGGTGGTGCTGATGCGCTCCTGCAGTTCACCCATCTCGGTGGCCAGGTTGGGTTGGTAGCCAACGGCTGAAGGCATACGCCCCAGCAG
>JBFGHG010000666.1:0-3034 GCA_041578395.1 Acidobacteriota bacterium | reverse complement strand
GGCTGGACCCGCCTCAGCTCCCGCGAGCGAACACCTGCCGGTTGACGACGTAGGGCATCTTCGACGGATCCCCGCCGTAGCGGCCTTCCAGCACGTCGATCACCCCCTGCACGCAGCGGCCCGCCATCCCCTCCTCGGGGTCGGGAGAGAGGCGGGTCTCCCGGGTGGCGCTGGCGAAGTGGTGGAAGATCCGGACCCGGCCGGCCAGAGCCGGGTCGCGCAGGGGGGAGTCTGCCGGCAGGGGCTCGCGTTCGAACACGTCCAGCGCCGCGCCGCCGATCCGCCCCTCTTTCAGCGCCCGGCACAGCGCCGGCTCGTCCACCACCGGCCCGCGGGAGGTGTTGATCAGGAAGGCCGAGGGCTTCATCCGCTCCAGAGCCCGGTCGTCGATCAGATGGTGGGTCTGATCGGTCAGGGGGACGTGCAGGCTCACGAAGTCGGCCTCCGGGAGCGCTTCGTCCAGCGTGACGGCCCGCGCCCGGCACTGCCGCCGGGCCAGTTGGAGCTCCCAGCGCCGGTCCAGCAGGCTCTGCAGCCGGGCGGCGAACTCACCGGGCGGCGCCACCGGGTCGACCAGCAGATAGTCCAGGTCCAACCCCGAGCACTTGGAGGCGAAGGCCTGTCCGATGCGTCCGGTCCCCACCACGGCTACCGTCTTGCCCGTCACCTCGTCCCCCAGGAAGGGCCGGTAGGGGTGCCAGGTCTTCCACTCCCCGTTGCGAACCAGCTGTTCGCTGGGGTACGTCCTGCGCGCCAGGCATCCCAGGATGAAGAGCGCGAACTCGGCGGTGGCATGGGTCAGGACCTGGGCGGTGTGGCAGACGGGAACGCGGTAGCGGCCGGCCGCCTCCAGATCGATGTTGTCGTACCCCACCGCGTCCTGGGCCACCACCTTCAGGGTGCCCTCCCCGGCCTGGAAGACCTCTTCGTCGATCGGGTCGCGCAGGGTGGTGATCAGGGCATCCACCCCCTGGCGGACCTTTTCCAGGATCAGCGACTTGGGAGGGGGTTCGGTGGCCTCGAAGACCTCCAGCTCGAAGCCGCGGCGGCGGAGGCGGTCGAGGGCCTCGGCTCCTATGTCACAGGTGGCGAACACTCGGAAGTGGGGCATGGGCATACTCTCCATAAACCTTCGGTCCGAGGAGATTCTAGCCCGAAAGGAAAGCTGGTACCATCGGGGACTCATGCGGGAAGCGGCAGGCGGCTCGGAGCTGGAACTCTCGGCGGCCGAGATGCGCGAGCTGGTCGAGCAGGCGATGCAGCGGATCGTCCCCTTCGTGGAGTCCCTGCCGGAGCAGCCCTCTTACGCCACCGAGGAGGCCGTCGAGCTGGCCCTCACTCTGGTCGACGAACCCCTGCCGCGCAGCGGCACCCCCTTCCCCGAGTTGCTCGACCTCCTCTTCGGGAAGTTGATCCCGGCGACCTTCAACACCGCCGGGCCCGGCTACCTGGCCTACATTCCCGGGGGCGGGCTCTTTCACACTGCCGTGGCCGACCTGATCTCGGACGCGGTCAACCGCTACGTGGGGGTCTTCGCGGCGGCACCCGGGCTGGCCCAGCTGGAGGCCAACGTGATCCGCTGGTTCTGCGAGATCATGGGGTATCCCGCCGAGGCCCGCGGGGTGCTGACCAGCGGCGGCTCGCTGGCCAACTTCAGCGCGGTGGTCACGGCCCGGCGCGACCGCCTGGGGGACGAGTTTTCGAAAGGGACCGTCTACGCCTCCGATCAGATCCATCACTCGGTGCTCAAGGCTTGCCTGCTGGCGGGCATCCCGGAGTCGCGCGTCCGGCCGATTCCCAGCGACGAGCGCTTCCGGATGCGCCCGGACGCGTTGCGGGAGGCGATCGCGGCCGACCGGCGGGACGGCTGGACGCCCTTCCTGGTCGCCGCCAGCGCCGGCACCACCAACACGGGCGCCGTCGATCCTCTGCAGGAGCTGGCCGCACTGTGCGCCGCCGACGGCCTCTGGCTGCACGTGGACGCCGCCTACGGCGGTTTCTTCCGGCTCACCGAGCAGGGCCGGCGCATCATGAGGGGAATCGAGCAGTCCGATTCGATCACGCTCGATCCGCACAAGGGCCTCTTCCTGCCGTACGGCACCGGGAGCCTGCTGGTCCGGGACGGCCAGGCGCTGCGGCGCGCCCACGCGGTCCAGGGGAGCTACATGCCCCCGCTGCAGGACGACCCCCGGCTGGTCGACTTCTGCGAGATCTCCCCCGAGCTGTCCCGCAGTTTCCGGGGCCTGCGGGTGTGGCTGCCGCTGCGGCTGCATGGGATCGAACCCTTCCGGCGCAACCTGGAGGAAAAGCTCGAGCTGTCGCGGTGGGCCGCCCAGCAGCTGGAGACGGTCCCCGGGATCGAAATCGTCGCCCACCCCCAGCTCTCGGTGACGGCCTTTCGCTACCACCGGCAGGGGTGCACTGAAGAGCAGTCGAACGACCTCAACCGCCGCCTCATGCAGGGTGTGAACGAACGCAAGCGAGTCTACCTGACCCACGCCTGGCTCGGAGGACGCTTCGTGGTGCGCATCTGCGTGGTCTCTTTCCGGACCCACCTGGACCGCCTTCGAGCCTGTCTGGAAGACATCCGCTCGGAAGTGGCGAGACTGGAGCAAAGTTGACGGCCCCTCGTGGTAAACTCAGAGCTGGACAGATCAAGGGCCGGTTCGCCCGGCGCGTCGAGGAGCAGGTTTCATGAATAGGTACGAACGCTGGAAACGGGGACTGAACTGGCCCGTCTTTCTCTGGATTCTGATCATTCACCTGGCGGCCTGCGCCGCCCCCTTCTTTTTCAGCTGGATCGGGCTGGCCGCGGCCGCGGCCCTCTACGTGGTGACGGCGGGTCTGGGGATATCAGTCGGCTATCACCGCTACTTCACGCACCGGGCCTTCCGGACCTACCGGCCCATCCGCTGGCTGCTGGCGACGGTGGGCGGACTGGCCGGCGAGGGTCCCGTCCTGCAGTGGGTGGCCAATCACCGCAAGCACCACGCTCACAGCGATCACGAGGGAGACCCGCACCGCCCCGCCGACG
>JBFGHG010000665.1:0-3034 GCA_041578395.1 Acidobacteriota bacterium | reverse complement strand
TCCACGGCGAAGCGCTGCTGCAGGTCGTTCCAGATGGCGACCAGCGCCTCGGCGGACGGCTCCAGCGGTCCGTTGCGGGAGTCGTTGGACCCCGCCAGGACGAACCCCAGGGATTCGGCGCCTTCCGCGAAGCGTTCCAGCGGTTCGCGCCCCCGGGCGGCCGGGTCCAGCGCGATGAGGACCGGCCAGGCGCGCTCGGGCGTGTAGCCGGAGGGCAGGTACAGGGCGTAGGTGTGGCCAGGGCTCTCGAGGCAGGCCACCGAGTCGACGATTCCGCCCCGCGGCAGCGGCTGCGACGCCAGAAACAGCAAGATCGGCCAGATCGCCGTCATGACTTCACCTTACAACAGCTTCGGGGAACTTTCGGCTCCTCCGATCCGTTCTCGTTGAATAGCGAACCGTGGAAATCGGTAGTGGAGAATCGAGAGTCGCCGATTCTCCGGGTTGGGGAGTAACACCGATGAACCTTCAGTTTGGTAAAGCCTTTCGAATCCTCTGGGAGTCCTTCCCCTTCGTGCTGCTGCGGCTGGCCGTCTACGCGCTGGCGCTGGTGCTGGCCGTCGCCTGGTGGGGAGGGATCGCCTGGCTCTTCTTCAACTGGCCCTTTCCGGGACCGGCCTGGCTGGCCTGGGTCTTCGGCGGGGTGCTCTTCGGTACCGCCGCCAAGCTGATCCGCCGCTACGTCGTCTACCTGGTGCGGACGGCCCACATCGGGGTCATCACGCGGCTGGCCGTGGACGGCGACATTCCCAAAGGGACCACGCAGTTCGGCTACGGCGGCGGCGTGGTCTTCGACAACATCGTGCGGGTCTCGCTGCTGTTCGGCGTGGACCGGCTGGTGGCGGCCGTCCTGAAGGCCTTCAACAAGAGCATGTTCAAGCTGGTGGGAGGCGTGATTCCCGGGGTAAAGATGGGGGAGGGCTTCGTCAAGCAGCTGCTCGACTACTCGGTCGGCTACGTGGACGAGGCGATCCTCAGCTATTCGCTCCTCTATCCGGACCGCAGCCCCTGGGCCACCGCCCGCGACGCCCTGGTGCTCTACGTGCAGAACTGGAAGACCATCCTGGGTTCGGGCTTGATCCTGGCCGCCGGCAGCTACCTGGTGGTGGGGCTGGTGGCCGCGCCCGCCGCGCTGGCTGCCTGGCTGCTGGGGGGCGCCTTCAAGCCGGCCCTGATCGGGGGCGCCGTCGGCCTCGGCTTTCTGATCAAGTTCGCGCTGGTGGACCCCTTCGCGCTCACCGCCGTGATCGTCAACTTTCACGCCGCCATCGAGGGGCAGCGCCCCGACCCCGAATGGGACGCCAAGCTGGCGGAAGTCTCCGACAAGTACGTCCTGATCCGCGAGCAGGCCGGCGGACTCGAAGGCGCGGGCGGGGCCGTGCCGCCTCCTCCGCCTCCGGCCGCCGACCCGGCCACCTGAATCACTGAAACCGCAGCGCGTCTTCTGCACTCCTACAGACCGAGGAGCAGGATTGTCCGGGGTGGAAAGGAGTCGCTCGATGAAGAATCGGCACTGGCTCGTGCTCGCACTCGGTTCCATGATGGTGCTCGGGTCCGGCTTTTCCCACTTCTCCCGCTACGGCCGGGCGGACCTCTTCCGCCTGTCGGAAGACCTGGCCTGGGCTTCGGCGCGCTTTCGCGATTCGGCCTGGCTGCGCCACCGCAACGGCTACCGGTTGAGCCAGGAAGCCCGGGACCTCTCCCGGTCCGCCGAGCACTTCGCGCGCGCGGTGCGAAGCCGGGGGCCCGACCACGTACGGCTCGACTTTCAGGAAGTGGCGCGCAACTACGTGGCCGCGCGGCGCGCCTTTCACAGCAGCCCCGATCTGGGCCGCCCCGATTTCGAGCCCGGCGGGTACCACGAGTTCGTCAGGAACTGGGCGGAGGTCGCCTACAGCTACGAAGAGCTGAACACACGCCTGCACGGCCTCGAGGGCGGACCTGTGGACGATCCCTACGGCCGCCAGGAAATCATCCGCTGCAAGAGCGAGGAGTACCGGTACAACGAGTGCCGCGCCTCGGGCCGGATCGCCGACCTGCGCATCCAGCGGAGGAAGTCGGACGCCGCCTGCGTGGAAGGGCGCACCTTCGGCTCCAAGGGAGATCGCATCTGGGTCGACCGGGGTTGCGACGCCGAGTTCCGCGTCACGTTGGACCGGTGATCGGTGATAGGATGCCGCGCATGGAAGCGGAGCGGATCGAGGCGGAGGTGCGGCAATTCGTGGAGGCGCGCTTCGGCGCCGGAGCACGGCAGGTCTCGGCCGACACTCACTTGTTCCGCGAGGGGATCGTGGACTCGATCGGGGTCCTGGAACTGGTGAAGTTCCTGGAGGCCCAGTACGGCCTGACGATCCCGCCCGAGCAGATGCTGCTGGAGAATTTCCAGTCCATCGCCGCCATGCGCGACTTCGTGCGCAGAGGGGTCTGAACCGGCGGGTTTCCTTTTCGGAACCAATCTCGATTACTGCCCCCGCCGCAGGACCTGGCCCGGCAACTCCCCCGTCACGCGGCCGTCGCGCCAGACCACGGTCCCGTTGACGAACACCGTCTCGATGCCCTCTGACAGCAGGTCAGGCTCCTGGAAGGTGGCCCGGTCGGTGACCCGCTCAGGGTCGAATACCACCAGGTCGGCGCGCTGGCCCGGTTCGATCCGGCCGCGGTCGCGCAGCCCCAGGCGGCCGGCCGGCAGGCTGGTCATCTTGCGGACAGCTTCCGCCAGGTCGAGGCGTTTTCTTTCGCGCACGAACCGACCCAGCACTCGGGTAAACGTCCCCGCCTTGCGCGGGTGCCGGGAATCGATCCCGCCGTCGCTGGCAACCATTACGAAGGGGTCCCCGTAAAACGCCTCGACGTCGGACATCGACATCGACTCGCAGACGATGTCGGCCCCGCCCCGCTGCATCAGCTCGATGTACAGGTCCTCGGGTTCGACCTCGCGTTCGGATGCCAGCTCTTCCAGCGTGCGGAATTCATAGGCGGGCTCCGGCGCGAAGCGCGTGATCAGGACCTTGCCGGCGCCCCCCACCTTGTCCAG
>JBFGHG010000664.1:0-3039 GCA_041578395.1 Acidobacteriota bacterium | reverse complement strand
TCCCCCAGCCCGGCCAGCCCTCGCGCCAGCAGCGCCAGCAGAGCCGGGCGCAGCCGGTGCGGACGGCCCTCGATCAGGCGCAAGCCCCGAGCGGCGATCTGCACGGCACGGGCGTAGCGCTCCCGGCGAAGCGCCAGCCGCGCCAACCCGTGAAGCAACCGGCAGCGGCGCCCTCCCTCCCCCGGTTGAATCACCAGCAGGCGCTCGCACTCCCGGTACTCGCCCGCACGCAGCAGCACCCGGATCCCCCGATCCTGGCCGGCAGCCGGGCGGGACGGAAGCCTCGAGCCGTTTTCGCGCAACAGCGGCAGGAGCCATCGATGCCGCACGCGAAGCACGATCTGCTTCTCCTCCACGCGCGTGCGGATCCAGCCGTTTGCCCGAAGCGCCAGGACGGCGGCGCGCATCCGGTCTCCACCCAGGCCCAGTTGCCCGCTGAGCAGGCTGCCAAAGGCCAACCCGCCCCAATCCGCCAGCGAATGAACCACCTGCCGGGCTTCTGCCGGCAGCAGAGCCAGGCGGCGCGACCAGATCCGGGCCGCGCTCGGGGGCAGGACGGGCCCTGCCAGGGGCCTCCAGCGCCAGCGTCCCGCCTGCAGCCGGAGAGAGCCGGCGGCGGCCCAGGCGCGGAAGCAGTCCCGCAGCGGCCCGGGGCGACCACGGGCGGCAGCCAGCAGTTCGCGCAGTGCCTGCCGATCCAGACCCGCCCCCGCGATCGACTCGAGAAACCGTCGGACTTCGCCCCGGCCGAGCGGCTCCACCCGACGGACGATACGCCGGCCGGCGGCCGTCTCCAGGGGGTGCCTCAAGGGCCCCCGCGACGGGTCGCCGGCGGCTACCAGGACCAGTGGGAGCGGCGGCTCGAGCAGGAGGCGGCGCAGCAGGGAGACGCAGCCGGGGTCGGCCCGATGGAGGTCGTCGACCGAGAGCACCCGGGGCCGGTCCGCCGGCGCCTCCCCCGCTTCCCGCAAGAACCGCAGCAGCCGCCGTTCGAGCCGGCCGGCGGAACCCTCAGCGGACAGCCTCAGCACCGGGAGGTCCCGGATACGTGCCGCCAGTTCGACCGCCCTCGAGGCGGTGCTCTTGCCGCTTCCCTGCTCTCCGTGCAGATAGCAGAACACGGAGCGATCGGGGACTCCCTGGTCGAGCACCCCCTCGACGTCCTCCACACACCGGCGCGGGGCGATCAGTCCATCCCGGGCCGGGGCGGCCTCGGGGCTGCGTCCCTGCGCACCCAGCAGCCGCTGCAGCCAGCGGCCGATCCGGGGGCGACGCCCGGGACGTTTGTCGAGCAGTTGCATCAGCGCGCCGCTGAGCGCGGCAGGGATGGCGGAGTCCAGAGCGCGGGGAGAGGGGGGATCGATCAGCCTCTGGTGGCGCCCAGGCTGGCGCAGACCCGAGCCGGACACGGCGCGCCGCCCCGTCAGCAGCTCGTACAGGAGCAGCCCCAGCAGGTAGGTATCGCTCCCGATTCCGGGCAGATCGCCCGCCAGGACCTCCGGGGCCGTGTAGAGCCCGCGCCTGTCCTTCTCGCAGGGGAGCCAGGCGTCGGGCAACAGGAAGTTCACCCGAAGGCTACCGCTCTGGTCGCAGCCGAGCTGCTCGGGCAACATCGTCCCGACCACCAGCCCGCGGCGGTGCAGATACTCCCAGAGGCGCACCAGCTGCGGAAGCAGCGCTCGGCCCTGGCGCGAGCGCACCAGCCCGGCGGTCAGCACCCGACACTTCCAGGGCCGAACCACCACGCCGAGACGGCCGTCGGACCACCGCAGGTCCCGGATGCGCGGAAGCGCCGGGTGGCGCAGCTCCAGCCGCTGCTGCAGCACGGCTCGCAGCGCCTTCCTGTCCGCCTCCGCACCAGGGTCCAGTGGGCGGATTTTCCAGAGTTCCAGAGTTTCGCGGCTGGCCACGTCCTGCACGAGGTAGCAGGACCGCCGGGCCCCGGGCCGCAGGATCCGGTAACGGTTCATGTCGAAGCAACTCGCCGCCTTGCCGGCAAACGGGTCGAGGAAAGTGGAGAACGCGGAACCTCGAAGGTCCGTTTTCGGGAATTCTCGGCTACGCTGAAGGGCTTTCCGGCGGCAAGCCGCGAGCCGCCTGGCCTGAGATCCCCCCGTCTCTCCAGGCCAACGGAGTTGGGGACTCACATTAAACTGACTTCGATAGTGAGAGTCAAGTCTTTCTTCAGAGTGATCGTCTGCCGGGAAGCGGGCCGGCTGGAGGAGCGGAGCGAAGAATCGGCCCGCGCCAAGGCCTGTCTGCGCGAGCGGGTTTTCTCTGGAGGCGTCAAATTTTTGACGCTTAGCATTATTTTCGACTCCATACTAACACAGCGAATCGGGTTGCTGTGGTATTGCGTCAGGGGTTCGAGGCAGGTACTGCAAAATACTACAGAAAAACCGATTATTGTTTCGGAGAGAGCTTGAGAGGAGGCACGGAACAGTCGCCTCGGCGTCATTGAATTGACTTTCAGAGAGTCAATCTCTTGACTTTTTAAGGCAAACGGCTTATTAAATGAGCGGGGTCGAGGAGCTCTCGAAGCTTCCTGGGGAGTTGGGTTGTTTGGAGACAGCAGGCCTCCTGGACTACCAACACATTCTCGTAGAACACAAGTTTCTTGGGTGTCGCACTCTTTAACGTATTTTAACGTTGCGCGCATGGCTGGGAATTTGTGTGTCCTTTCGCTTTGGGCGGAAAAAGGAGGGTTGAGGAATGGAGTTATTCTGGAAGAGCGTACGCAAACCGGCGGCGTCACGGCCGGAGCTGGCGTTGTGGGTGATCGTCATGGCCGTCTTTGCGGGCGGCTGGTTGTTGGGGGCCGCCGGATGGGAGGGGGACCGGTCGCGGATCTCGCCCCTGCTGCACGAGGAGGTCTCTTTCCTGGCGGCGAATCCCGCTTACGACTATCCCGTGCCCGTCATCGTGCAAACCCGGAGGGGAGTGGCGCCAGCTCCCGGTCCGGAGGCGGCAGACCGGTTTGCGGTCCGGCCGCTGGGGCTGATCGGAGGCTTCAGCGCCCGGCTGACCGGTCTCCAGATC
>JBFGHG010000663.1:0-3044 GCA_041578395.1 Acidobacteriota bacterium | reverse complement strand
TGGACCTTGGAGAAGAGCTGGCGGCCCCAGTTCTGTCCCAGACGCCGTTCCAGCGACTTGCTCAGCTGCTTGGAGGTGGCCGCCAGGTTCGACTTCAGGCTGGAGCGCGCGGTGCCCAGGACGCGCCGCTCGATGTCGTCGCGGATCAGTGCGAAGTAGGCCGGAACGCCCAGCATGCAGGTGGTCCCGGTCTCCCGCATCCGCTCCAGAATGGCGCGCGGCTTGATCGTGCTCGAGTAGGTCACCGTCGCTCCGCCGTACAGCGCCATCAGGAATCCGCAGGTGAACTCCAGCGTGTGCCACAGCGGCAGTACCGAGAGCAGGGCGTCGTCCTCCCGGATGGGGAGGTAGTGGTTGACCCCGGCCAGGTTGAGCAGGAAGTTGCGGTGCGTGTGCACGGCACCCTTGGGGTCGACCGCGGGGCCCTGGGTGAAGACGATCGATGCCGGGTCGTCGGGCGCTACCTCCACTGGTGGCAGTGCGTCGGGGCCAGGAGTGTCCAGTCGGGTGCTGCGCGGCAGCTCGTCGACCTCGAAGGGCGCGCAGAACTCGTCCACGTTGAGCAGCTTGACCGGCTGCTCGGACTCTTCGTTGGCCTCGAGGTCCTCCGGCGCCAGGCGGCCGTAGCAGCGGCGGGAGGCGAGGATTGCCCGGGCCTCGGTGAATCGCACCGTCTCCCAGACTTCCTTGCGCCAGGTCTGAGCGTCCAGGGGGACCACCACCAGGCCCCGGCTGACCGCCGACAGGTAGGCGATCCCCCACTTCGGCTGGTTCTCCGAAAAAAGGAGCACCCGGTCCCCGGGTGCGCAGCCGCATGCGTGCAGGTAGCGGGCCGCTTCCTTGCCGCGCTGGCAGAGCTGCCGGAAGCTGAACCGCTCCCAGTTCTGTCCGCGCTTCATCTGCAACGCGATCTTGCCGCCGTGGCGGCGGGCCGCTTCCTCGACCAGCTCCGGAATGGTGCGCACCGGAAGGTCGTCTCCTTCCGCCTCGAGCTCCATGGTGCCGGCGCCTTCCATCTTGAGAATGTGCTTCTTGACCCCGGGGATGTGGACGTTCTGGATGTAGTGGCGCCAGTTCAGCCGGGTGACGTCGAAGTTGAAACGCTTCTGGTCCTCTTCGTTCAGAGAGTGGAACAGCTCGAGCGCCCGGTCCACCTGGAAGCGGCAGTCCAGGTTCAGATAGGGCTGGTAGATCTCTCCGTAATAATAGAGCTTCTGCCGGGCCGCGCGGGTGGCGGCCAGCCGGCGGCGCACCTTCTGGGTGGACTCGAACAGGGGCAGCCGCTCCAGCGTCTTCTCGGCCGTGTTCAGGGGAACGGACTCGAGGCGGTGGCGCAGCCGGAAGGTGGCGGGGTTGGGGAACTTCAACGGCCGGATGCGGATGGGCTTGCCGCCCTTGTCCAGCATCGGGTTCTTCTCGAAATACTCCAGAATCAGCTGGTACATCTCTCCGAGGTGGATCGGGTTGCGGTCGCCGGTGGCCACCTGGTAGATCTCGCTGCCGCCGGTGGCGGCGACTTTGACGGTGGACGCCAGCAGCGCGTTGACCACCATGTCGACCGGGATCAGGTCGATCGGCACCTCCGGGTTGAGCGGCAGCGACTTGAGCCGGCCCTTGCCGATGGCGGTGATCAGCGGGTCGGCCATGCGCAGGCCGTCCAGCCAGCCGGGCTGCGGCTCCGACAGGCTGCTCTCGATGATGGAAGGCCGCAGGATCACCAGCGGCTTCGTCCCCCGGCAGCGCACCACCAGGTGCTCCCCCAGGGCTTTCGTGTAGGTATAGGTGTCGTTCCACCCCCGCTGACGGGCCCAGGCCATGCCCCGCAACACCAGCTGCTCCTGCTCCCAGCGCTGACGGATCAGGTCCAGGCGGCGGCGGCGGGTGGCCCGGCGCTTCCTGCCGCGCCGCGTCTCGCGCACCAGCTCCAGCTTGAATTCCTTCTCCCGCTCCGGGCTGGCGGCTTCCTGCCGGACGCCCTCGATCAACCGCTGCAGCTCGGCGAGGTCGTCGTCCACCTGGCGGATCTGACCCCGCGGGAACTTCTGGTCCAGTTCGGGCGGGGCGGCGTGATACAGCTCCTCAGCGGCGGTCTTCCGGTCCGCTCCGCTGACGTAGGCCGTCGAGACGTGCACCAGCACGGCTTGCAGACAGGACCCGGCGAAGCGGGCCACCCGCTCGGCGGCCCGGACGTTCATCTCCAGCGCTTCGTCCACCGGCGCGTCGAACGAGACCACCGCGGCGCTGTTGATGACCACGTCGACCCCGCCCTGCAGCTGCTGCAAAACCTCCGGGTCGATGCCCAGCCCGTCCAGCGAGATGTCGCCGGCCACTGCCCGCAGCTTCTCGCGCAGGAAGTCGGGAAAGTGGCCGCCGTGCACCGCCCGCAAGCGGTCGAAGACCGTCGAGCCGTACAGCTCTCTCTCCAGCCGCTGCTGGGCGCTGATGACCTGTCCCGCCAGCTTCTTCCTGGGACGGATCAGGACGTGGATGCGGGACACCTCGGGACAGACGAAGAGGATCTTCTCCACCAGGGGCTGGCCGAGGAACCCCGTGGCCCCCGTGACGAAGACCTCTTTTCCTTTGAAGTACTCGGCGATTCTGAGCATGCTCCCCTTCAGGCACCGGGCACGGGCGGGACCACGACCTTCAAGGCCCCGGGCCAGACCCGCACGTCGACCGGCAGCTCCCCCGCCAGGTCGCCGTCGCGCATCTCCGTCATCGCGCGCGGCGACGAGACCTGCACCCGCCGGCAGCGGTAGTGGTGGAAGTTCGGATGCCCCAGGTGCGTACCCCGGTAGACCCGGGGGAAGTTCCACATCAGGTCGAGCCGTCCCACCGAATCGATCACCACCACGTCGAAGTAGCCGTCGGTCAACTCCGCCATCGGGGCGATCTTCAGACCGCCCCCGGTGTAGGGCGTATTATGAATCAGGATGGAAGTGCATCCAACCTCGAGCTCCCGATCGTCCAGGCGCAGCCGGACGGGCACCACCTCCAGCCGCTGCAGCGCCCGGTAAAACGAGACGAAGAAGGCGGGCGGCCCC
>JBFGHG010000662.1:0-3050 GCA_041578395.1 Acidobacteriota bacterium | reverse complement strand
GTTGTCGGAGTGGCTCCGGGAAAAAGGGCTCGCGGTTCGGATGGAGACGGTGCGGACCGGCGAAGGCCGCCGCCACGACCCGGCCGTGTGGTGCGAGGAGTTCCGGGAGGGTGGCGTCCTGATGGTGGACGGCGCCGATCTGCTGAGTCCGCTTCGCTGGCGACGGCTCGTTCAGGGGAAGCCGCGCGTGGCCGGGTTGATCGTCGCCAGCCACACGCGGCGGTTGCTGCCCGTTCTGCACTCATGCCGGACCACCGCGGACCTGCTGGACGATCTGATCCGGGAGCTACATCCCGGCAACGGCTGCGGGCAGCCGTCGGCAGGCGACCTGTTCACGCGGCACCGGGGCGATTTGCGGGAGGCGCTCCGGGAGCTCTACGACTTTCACGCGGGGATACGCGGGCAATCCTGCCGGGTGTGACGCGGCCGTCAGAGCAGTTCGAAAGGAAGGGCGGTGACGTTTCCGCCCAGTGGCAGACCGACCTCGCCCGGGTGGACGACGTATCCTGGACCCGCCTGGCCTTCGAGGTCCCGCTGCAGAGTCCGGATGCTCGCTCCCATCGGGGGCCGGGGCGTAGAGGAGAGTTTGACTTCGATCGGAACGATCCGGCCCTCCTGCTCCACGAGCAAGTCGACCTCGGAGCCTGCGGAGGTACGCCAGAAGTACAGGCGTGGGTCGATGCCCCGATGCGAGAGTGTTTTGAAGACTTCAGCTACCACGGCGGTCTCCAGGATCGCGCCTCCCAGCGGTCCGGCGGCCGCGTGTTCGGGGTCCTTCAGGCCGGTGAGGTGGCAGAGGGTCCCGACGTCGGTGAAATAGATCTTGGGCCGCTTCACGAGCCGTTTGCCGATGTTGCTGAAGTAGGGCCGCAGAATGATCACCTGGTGGGTTGCTTCGAGCACCGACAGCCAGGCCTTCACCGTGTTGACTGCGATTCCCAGGTCGCGCGCCAGATCGGTGAGGTCGAGCAGCTGGGAGGAGCGCGCGGCCAGGAGCCGGAGGAAACTCTGGAACTGAGTGAGATCTCCCACCTGGCGGATACTCCGAACGTCCCGTTCGAGGTAAGTCTGTACGTAGCTCGAGTGCCAGAGCTGAAGGTCGAGGCCCGGTTTGGAGACCAGTTCGGGATAGTAGCCTCGGAGGAATTCGGGCCAGATCTCAGAAGCAGCCGGCTCGGTGATCGGCGGCTCCTTTCCGCCGTCCTCCCAGGGCAGACGGGCTCCGGGGCGGCCGAGGGCTTCGCGGCGGCTCAGCGGCAGGAGGCGAAGCATGGCGGCGCGGCCGGCCAGTGACTCGGTGACCCGCTCCAAGAGGAGCAGATTCTGCGACCCGCTCAGGAGGTATTGTCCGGGACGGTCGCGCTCGGCGTCGATTCGCTCCTTGACGTAGGGCAGCAGATCGGGTGCGTATTGCACCTCGTCGAGGATGGCAGGCGGCGGGTAGCTGCGAAGGAACGCGCGCGGGTCTTCGGTTGCGGCGAGGCGAGTGTCGGGCGGCTCGAGCGAGACGTACCTGGAGGTTTCCGCAAAGAGCCGTTTGAGCAGGGTGGTCTTCCCCGATTGCCGGGGACCCGTGACGACGATGGCAGGAAACTGGCCAGCCGCCTTTTGCACGACCGGCTCGAGAGACCTGCGGATGTATCGCGCCTCAGCCATCCTTGCAATTATGCATTTCGAATGCAAAATTGCAACTTACTGAACGCTTCGCAAGACCGCACCGCGTCGAATACTCGGGGCTTTCCTACGCCGAGCCGCGTAGTACAATGGCGATCCACCGCTGCCGGAGTGGCGGAATTGGCAGACGCACCAGACTCAAAATCTGGCGAGGTTTACTCCTCGTGGGGGTTCGACTCCCCCCTCCGGCACCAATAGAATCTCCTTGGTTTTTCAGGGATTCTACAACCCTCATCGGTTCTGGAGCGCGGACTCGGTTCTCGCGGGTGATGATCTCGATCCCCTGGATGTCCCAAGGTAACCGTTCACGGGTGCCGCACCGGCTGAGGAAGACCCTGGCTGATCCAGCATGGGAGGCAGCCGGTCCTGATGGTGAATCACCCCCCGAGTTCCCCCTCCACCTCCTCGATCCAGAGTGTGGGCTCGGTGCGCCGTCGCTCAATCATCTTCCAGAATCGAGGACTGGCCTCCAGTACAACCGTTTCCCAGTCTCTACCCCCGACACCGACCAGGACCGCCGCAGGCTTTCCGTGCCGTGTCACCACGACTCGCCGGCTCTGAGCGGAGTCGACGGCTTCTTGGATATGCAGCCTGAAAGTTCGACCCTGGCTCCCCTCTCCGGTACGGTCTCGAGAATCGAAATCCGAAAGGCGCGACTCGCTCTGTCCATTCAGGGCGAAGCGTTGCCGAGCGTGAGAGGCAGCCGCCCCGTCGTGTGGTAATAATTCAAGACGCGGGTTGAGGCGGGGCTCGATGACGAAGCCGGCGGTACACGAAGTGACAAAGTTGCTCGCTGCCTGGAGCGCGGGCGACGAAGCGGCCCTCGAACAGTTGACTCCCCTGGTCCACGACGAGCTGCACCGCCTGGCCAGACGCTACCTTGCCGGCGAGCGTCCCGGCCACGTCCTGCAGACCACGGCGCTGGTCAACGAAGCCTACCTCCGCTTGATCGACTGGAAAGACGTTCGCTGGCAGGACCGGGCCCACTTCTTCGGTCTTGCGGCGCAGATGATGCGGCGAGTGCTGGTGGACATCGCCCGCGCCCGGGGCCGAGCGAAGCGTGGCGGCAACGCCGTGCTGGTCTCCCTGTCCGAAGCTGAGGGCGGTTCACCGGAGCAGAGTGCCGACCTGGTGGCCCTGGACGACGCGCTGAACGCCCTGGCGGAGCTCGATCCTCGGCAGAGCCGCGTGGTGGAGTTGCGCTTCTTTGGCGGGTTGAGCCTGGAGGAGACGGCCGAGGTACTTCGGGTTTCGGTGGGCACGGTGAGACGGGACTGGAGTCTGGCTCGAGCCTGGCTCTATCGCGAGCTGACCCGGTGAGCCTGATCTCCAGGCGTCCACCGCCGCCGAGCCGTCACTCCTCACTCCGCCCGAGG
>JBFGHG010000661.1:0-3051 GCA_041578395.1 Acidobacteriota bacterium | reverse complement strand
GAAGCGCCTCGGCCACGTGGTCGCCTACCCCCTCCACGTAACCCACGCGCAGGCCGTCCGCCACCCGCACATCGACCAGCTGCACCTCCACCCGAGCGGGATGATAGAGGTGGCGGCGGCGGACGTGGTCGTAGTCGATCACCTGGTAGCCCTCGGTGTAGACCTTCCCCGCGAACTCCCCGACCGCGTGGATGCGGTAGCTGCCGGCGGCCGCATCGCCCGCGGGCCTGACCCGGAAGATGGCCGAGCGCGACTCCCCGGGCCGCTCGAAGCGGAAGCTCTGCTTTTGGGGCTCCACCGTCCAGCCTCCGGGCAGCGTCAGCACCACCTCTCCGGCGGCCGGCTCGAGTCCCTGGTAGAGCGCCCGCACCCGTACCTCGAAGCCTTCACCAGCCCGGGCCCGCGGCAGGACGCTGATCTCCGGCTCGGCCCGCAGGGAGACGGCCGGCACCACCGTCACGTCGTGGCGCTGCTCCCCGCCCACCCAGGGCCCCGTGTAGCGGAACTCGGCCGGCCGCACGATCTCGTCGCGGGCGCCGTCGGACACGTAGGAGACCACGGCCTGGATTTCCGGGTCGGCCCAGGGGCGGGTCCGATACTCCGGGTCCACCCGGTAGCGCTCCACCGCGGGGTCGGGACGCGTCCAGGGGGGGCGCGTCGGAGCCGCGTCCGGGGCCACCGTGACCCGGTAGCGGCGGGTCTGCGTCCGGCCGGGCTCGACCGTGTCCCCGGGCGGATCTTCGTCTTCTTCCAGCAGCGGCTCCTCGGACCAGCCGGCCGGCAGCTCGAGCGAAACGTCCTCCAGCGCCAGCTCCAGGCTGCCGCCGTTGACGACGTGCACTTCCAGTTCGAAGGACTGTCCCGGCACCACCAGGCCGTCCCTCGAAAAGACGTTCACTTCGACCTGCCGGGCCAGCCGCAGGGCCTCGGCGAAGTCGCGTTCCTCGAGCGCGAGGGCGAAGTCGATCTCGTATTTCGCGTCGTCCTCGAGCGTCCCGCCGGCGACCTCCCGGCGCAGCCTCCGCACCTCCTCCAGCCCGCCCGCCAGCGCCGGCGCGGCCGCCTCCGGCAACGCGGCGTCGAAGGAGCGCTGCGCGGCTTCGGCCCATTCCTGAATCCGGTCCAGGCTCGCCAGGAGCCCACCGGCGGCCTCTCCCGCCGGGGCGGCGATCGAGTAGAGGCTGGTGTCGATCCCGTCGAAGAGATCCTTCTCGGACTCCGGTACCTCGACGGCCGCGTCCACCAGCTTCCAGAGCGAGACGTGGGGCCCGGCCACCGGCACGATCTGGCCCATCCCCTGGCAGCGGTGCAGCGAGCGCGACTCGAATCCCACCTGCGCCCAGGTGCGCCCGAACAGCGGGTCGAAGACGCCCGTGTGCATGTGCAGCGCGTTTTCGATCTCCTCCTTCTGCTCGGGATCGTCGGACCAGCGGCGGCGTTCGTACAGTTTCAGCGCCTGCCAGGGGCGCAGCCCTTGCTCGAGGTGCTGTGGGAAACGTTGGGGGTCGGCCGCTGCCCGGAAGGCCTCCTCGGTCAGCAGGGCCGAGGCCTGGTGGTGCTGCCCGCCCCCCTCCCCGCTGCGCGGCAGCGACAGGATCACCTGCGGCCGGAAGGTGCGGATCACCCAGACCACCTGTTCCAGGATCTCCTGGCGGCCCCACTTGGCGAAGGTCTCCTCGGGGCTGAAGGAGTAGCCGAAGTCGACGGCGTCCGAGAAGAACTGCTCGGCTCCGTCGTAGCGGTGCATGCTGGCCAGTTCTTCGCTGCGCAAAATCCCCAGCGCTTCGAACAGCTCCGGGCCGATCTCGTTCTGGCCCCCGTCGCCGCGGGTGAGCGTCAGCAGTCCGGTGCGGACGCCGCGCCCCCGGCTCAGGGCGACCAGCAGCGGGTTGTCCTCGTCGTCCGGGTGGGCGGCGGTGTGCAGCAGGGAGGCGTTCACCGAAAGTTTCCGCAGGGCGAAGGCCAGGCCGCCGGCGCCCTCGAACCAGGGCAGCGGCTGCGTGACGGATGCCGCCGCCACGGCGGCGCCGGCCAGCAGCAGAAGGCAGGTGGTGGAGAGTCTACGGTTGTTCATGGTTTGGCCTCTCGCCGCCGACGCTCAGGAGGAGTCCCACGATCACGACCGTGGCGGCACCCACAATGTTGTACCAAAGAAAGGAGATGCTGGAGTACCAGCTGGTCAGCG
This sequence comes from Acidobacteriota bacterium, assembly GCA_041578395.1. Lineage (GTDB taxonomy): Bacteria > Acidobacteriota > UBA6911 > RPQK01 > JANQFM01 > JBFGHG01. The sequence goes on along the minus strand of JBFGHG010000661.1, from coordinate 866 downwards.
CCACCGCCGCCATGCCGGCCAGCAGGCCGAAAAACGCCCCCCGCGCCCGGGCCCGGGGTACGGCGATGGCGAGCACGAAGACGCCCAGCAGCGACCCGTAGAAGAAGGACCCGAACTTGTTGACCACTTCGATCAGCGAGCCCAGCTGGGTGGCGTAGATGGCCACCCCGCAGGCCAGCGCTCCCCAGAAGGCGGTGGCCACCTTGGCCACGCGCAGGTAGTGGCGGTCCGACGCCTCGGGCCGGAAGCGCCGGCGGTAGAAGTCCATCACGCTGGTGGTGGCCAGGGCGTTGAGTTCCGAGGAGATGCTCGACATGGCCGCGGCGAAGATGGCGGCGATCATCAGGCCCACGATGCCCACCGGCAGGTGGTTCACGACGAAGGTGGGAAAGACGTAGTTCACGTCGTTGAATGATTCTCCTTGCCGGCCCTCGATGAAGGCCTCGGTCCGGTGCCGGACCTCGCGCCGCGTCCCCAGCGCCGCCTCGTAGCTCAGCCGCGCCGCGGGCGTCTCTTCCCGGGCCAGCGCCAGCGCCGCCAGGCGCAGCCCCTCCGAGGCCTCCTGGTACTCCGCTTCCAGCGCCTGAAAGCGGGCGTCGCCCTGGAGCCGCGCCTCGGCCACCGGGTCGAAGACCAGCGGGCTGGCGTTGAAGTGGAAGAAGACGAAGACCAGCACCCCGATCAGCAGGATCACGAACTGCACCGGGATCTTCAGCACCGCGCTCATCAGCAGCGAGGTGCGCGCCTGGTCGATGCTCTTGGCGGTCAGGTACCGCTGTACCTGGCTCTGATCGCAGCCGAAGTAGGACAGCATCAGGAAGAGCCCGCCCAGCAGGCCCGACCAGAAGGTGTAGGTCTGATCCAGG
>JBFGHG010000660.1:0-3054 GCA_041578395.1 Acidobacteriota bacterium | reverse complement strand
GAGCCGCGGCAGCGCGACTTTCAGCATCGCCGCGCACGACCCGGAAGGCACCACGATCGGCTCCGTGTCCGCGGCGTACACGTCCAGGAAATGTCCGGCCACGCGCGCCGCTTCGGCCTGCAAGCCGGCGTTGTGAGCCGGCTGCGAGCAGCAGGTCTGGCGGGGGTCGAAGTGGACCTCCAGCCCCAGCCTCTCCAGGATTTGGACGGTGTCCAGTCCGACGCGTGGGAAGAACTGGTCCACCAGACAGGTCACGAAAAGAGAAACTCGCACTGCAGCCCGCCGAATCTCCGGCCGTCCGCCGTCTCGCCGCGCTGCGGACGGGGCGCCGGAGCCAATGTAGCCGAAGCGCCCGCGGAGTGTAAAACACGGCCGGTCCGGCGATTCCCGTGTGATAACATTTCAGCTTCCGGCGGGCGGATTGTGATGATGAATGGCTATTCTCGCGTTCTCAGGATCGTCGCGCCGGTGGCGCTGGCGGCGCTGTTGCTGGCCGGCGGGCTGGCCGTGCTGTCGCAGCTGGCCGCGCGGAGGGACGAGGGGGCGATGATGTGGTTCTGGCCGGTGGCGGGCGCCACCTTCTTCCTGCTGGCCTGGTTGATCCAGAAACGGCTCGGACGCTGGCTCTCGCCGGACGTCTTTCTGATGGCCAGCGTGCCGGTGCTGGTGCTGCTGCTGTCGGCCCATGTGCTGCTCCCCTACGTCCAGGGCCCCCTGGGCCCGCCGCCCGAGGAGCTGACGGCGGGCGAGAAGGCCGATCTCTCCGGTGATTTCCTGCTCACGGTCCAGGGGCGCAAGGTGAGCCTGGCCGACTATCAGGGCCGGCTCACGTTCATCAACTTCTGGGCCACCTGGTGCGGACCCTGCCGCGCGGAGATGCCCTCCATGGGCCGGCTCTACGACGAGTTGAAAGACGAGGGTCTGACCATGGCGGCGATCACCGACGAGGACCCCGAGACGGTTCGCGCCTACCTGGAGCGGTATCCCTATTCCTTTCCCATCCTGATCGATCCCAGGGGCAAGCTGTCGAACCGCTTCCGGGTGTTCGCCCTGCCCACCACGGTGGTGCTGGACGCCGAGGGGCGCGTTCTGCTCGAGCATCAGGGGGCCTACCAGTGGGACTCGCCCGAGATCAAGGACAAGTTCCGGCGCCAGCTCGTCCCGTGAGCCGGTTCTTCCTTCGCTGCATCGACCGCGGTTGCGGAGCCGTCTTCGACTCCGCCGAGAAGCTCTACCAGTGCCCGCGCTGCCGGGACCTCCTGGAGCTGGCCTTCGAGTACCGGCTGCCCGATCCCGGGCAGCTGCGGGATTTGTGGCGGCAGCGGAAGGCGTCACGCGACCCCCTGGACGTCAGCGGGGTGTGGCGCTTCCGGGAAGTCCTGCCGGTGGCCTCCGGCGACTGGGGCCGCGCGGTGACCATGGGGGAAGGCAACAGTCCCGTGCTGGAGGCGCCGCACAGCGCCCGCTACGCGGGTCTGGAGAGATTGCGGGTCAAGCACCTGGGCTGGAATCCCACCGGCTCGTTCAAGGACTACGGCATGACGGTGGCCGCCACCCAGGCCCGCCTGCTGGGCAGCCGCTGGGTGGCCTGCGCCTCGACCGGCAACACTTCCGCCTCGATGGCCGCCTACGCGGGCCGCGCCGGGCTGGAGTCGGTGGTCTTCATCCCCGAGGGGCAGATCGCCTACGGAAAGCTCTCCCAGACCCTCGACTACGGCGCGCTCACGCTGCAGGTGGAGGGGGATTTCGACGCGGCCATGCGGCTGGTCCGCGAACTGTCGGCCGAGACCGATCTCTACCTGATGAACTCGCTGAACCCCTTCCGGATCGAGGGGCAGAAGACGGTCCTGTTCGAGCTGCTGGACCAGCTGGAGTGGCGGGTGCCCGACCGCATCGTGCTCCCGGGCGGCAACCTGGGAAACAGCGCCGCTTTCGGCAAGGCCTTGCTCGAGCTGGCCGAACTGGGCCTGATCGAGAAACCGCCGCGGCTGACGGTGGTGCAGGCCGCCGGCGCCGCTCCCCTGTACGCCATGCTGCGCGGCGGGTCCTCGAGGCTCGAGCCGGTGGCGCACGCCGAGACGCGGGCCAGCGCCATCAAGATCGGCGATCCCGTCAGCTGGAGGAAGGCGCTGCGTGCGCTGCAGTTCAGCGGCGGAGATTGCCAGGCGGTGTCCGAGGAGGAAATCGCTGAGGCCAAGGCGGTGCTGGGACGTGACGGGATCGGCTGCGAGCCCGCTTCGGCCACCACCGTCGCGGGTCTGCGCAGGATGGCTCGCGGCGAAGGGACCGCGGCGCTGGAGGCGGGCGAGGAGGTGGTGGCGATCCTGACCGGCCACCAGCTGAAAGACTCCGAGTACACGGTCGACTATCACCTGGGCCGGCTGGAGGGCATCGAGGCATCCGGCTGGAGCAACCCGCCCCGCCGTGTCCCGGCCGACAAGGCGCGCATCCTCGAGCTGCTCGAGCGGTTGGGGTGAGCGGGGGGCGGTTTTTCACCCGGCGGGCGCGGGTTGTGCGATAATTCCAACTTCGAAAATGAGCGACACGACCACCAACGGCATTCGCATTCAAGTCTCGAGCGTCTACGTCCCCGAGCGGAGTTCGCCGGAGGAGAAGTACTACTTCTTCGCCTACCACGTGAAGATCACCAACGTGGGAGACCGCACCGCCCAACTGCTGAGCCGCGAGTGGATCATCACCAACGCCGACGGCCAGGTGGAGACGGTCAAGGGCCCCGGGGTGGTGGGAGAGCAGCCGGTCCTGGCGCCGGGCCAGAGCTTCGAGTACACCAGCTTCTGTCCCCTGCCCACCGCGGTGGGGACCATGCACGGCGCCTATCAGATGAAGACCCTGGACGGCGACGAGTTCGACGCCGAGATCCGGCCCTTCTCGCTGGCGGTCCCGACCGCGGTCAACTGATTCGACACCGGGAAGACGCTTCATGGCTTGTTGCGACGACAAAGAAACGTGCACCCCCCAGCAGCCGGCGGAGGTGACCGTCTCCGGCATTCCTTCCACCGTTCCCAAGGGGATCGCCGATCTGTGCAGCGCCCG
>JBFGHG010000659.1:0-3056 GCA_041578395.1 Acidobacteriota bacterium | reverse complement strand
CGATGTCGATGGGCGCGCTCTTCGGCATCTATGCGGGCTTCTACTATTGGATCGGCAAGATGAGCGGCAAGCAGTATCCCGAGATGCTGGGCAAGATCCACTTCTGGATCACCTTCGTCGGCGTCAACGCCATCTTCATGCCCATGCACTTCCTGGGGATGGTGGGCAACCCGCGCCGCTACGCCGAGCTGACCGCCTTCAACTTCCTGTCGGAACTCGAGGGACTGCACCTGTTCATCACGATTGCGGCTTTCCTCACGATCGCGGGCCAGTTCATCTTCCTGGCGAACTTCTTCGGCTCGCTGTTCAAGGGCGAGAAGGCGCCGGTCAACCCCTGGGAAGCCACTACGCTGGAGTGGACCGTCCCCTCGCCGCCGCCGCACGACAACTTCGACGGCAAACTGCCCGAGGTCCATCACGGACCGTACGAGTACAGCCTGCCCGGCGCCTCCAAGGACTACGTGATGCAGACCGAGTCGGCGTCGCGGAAGGAGCCGGTGTAGCCGATGGCCACCCTCGCACCGCCACCGCCCCGGACCGAGAAACCGGAGCGCCGCAGGCCGTCCGGCGGCGGGCGCGGCCCCACTCCGCCCCACGGCCTCGGATTCGGAGGCGAAGGAGGAGGAGGGGCGGCGTCGCTGCCCGAGAGCCGCTACTACACGGGCATGTGGCTGGGTCTGGCCGGGATAGTGATGATCTTCACGGCCTTCACCAGCGCCTATTTCGTGCGCAAGGGCCTCTCGGACGACTGGCGACCGCTGGCGCTGCCGCCCCTGCTGTGGGTGAACACGCTGCTGCTGGTGGCCTCGAGCGGCACGCTGGAGATGGCCAAGCGCAGCTACCCGATGCCCCGGCCCTTCCAACGCTGGTGGATCGCCACCATCGCGCTGGGCGGGCTCTTTCTGGCCGGCCAGCTGACCGCCTGGCAGCAGCTGGCGGCCGCGGGGGTGTACGTCGACACGAACCCCAGCAGCTCCTTCTTCTACCTGCTGACCGCCTCGCACGCCGTCCACCTGGCGGGAGGCATGGGGGCCCTGCTGTGGCTCACCTGGCGGCTCTTCCGGGGCGGGCTGACGAAGCTGGCGGTGGGAGTCACGGCACTGTACTGGCATTTCATGGACGGGCTCTGGGTCTATCTGATGCTCCTGCTCGTCATCTGGAGGTGAAACTCGATGTCCAACGGCAGCTCGGGAGTCTGGGCGGGCGGACAGTCCCCCTTCGCGATGAACTCGAAGAAGCTGGGGATGTGGCTGTTCCTGCTCTCGGACGCCCTGACCTTCTCGGCCTTTCTGTTCGCCTACAGCTACGTGCGCGTGGCCAACGAAAACTGGCCGCGGCCCTTCGACGCGCACAGCATCGTCCTGTCCAGCATCATGACCCTGTTTCTGCTCTCCAGCTCGGTCACCATGGTCTTCGCCGTGAACAACTCGGCGGCTGGAAACCGCAAGCGGGCCGTGCAGTGGCTGGGGGCGACCATGCTGGGGGGGCTGGCCTTCATCGTGCTGCACTCCTACGAGTGGGCCGGTCTGATCGCCAAGGGCGTGACCCCCTTCGACAACCCCTGGGGAGTCCCGCTGTTCGGCGCCTCCTTCTTCTCGCTGACCGGCCTGCACATGACGCACGTCACGCTGGGAGTGATCTACCTGGGGGTGATCGCCTGGGGCTACGGGCGCTCCAAGTACACCGCCGTCGACGTGGAGGTGAGCGGCCTCTACTGGCACTTCGTCGACCTGGTGTGGATGTTCATTTTTCCGATGGTCTACCTGCTGTCCAACCAGCACTGAGGTGAGTGCATGAGCAGCGATTCGCATCATCCGAGCAACGCGTTTTACCTGAAGGTCTGGATCGCCCTGCTGGTGCTGACCGTGGTGGAGATCGCGCTGGCCTACACCGCCCTGTCGGTGGGGGTCATGCTGGTCACGCTGCTGGGGCTTTCGCTGGTCAAGACGGCCCTGATCGTGGCCTACTTCATGCACATGCGCTTCGAGCGCCGCAGCGTGTTCCTGACCCTGATCCCGGCCACCGTCATCTGTATCGCGCTGCTGGCGATCTTCTTCCCCGACAGCTTCCGGATTTTGGAGCTGCGGCCGTGAAGAAAGTGGCGCGGGCATTCCTGCCCGTGACTCCGGGCAGGCGGTCGAAAACGGGGCGGGCCGTGGTGGCCCTGTCGGCCGGATTACTGATGCAGCCCTCGGTCTGGGCGCAGGGCTGCAGCATGTGCAAGACGAGCCTGGCCGGGCAAATGGATTCGCTGATCGCCAGCCTCAGCCTGGGTATCGTGATCCTGCTGGTGCCGCCGCTGGCGATCCTCTCGACGATCCTGTACGTGGCTCACCGAAGGGGCGGATGAAGCGGGTCGATTGCGATTACGATTACGAGTACGATCACGAGCGCCAAGAGTGTCCCGGCTGCTGGAGCATGTCGGTTTCGACCCGGGCGGGGGAGCTTTCTTGACACCGGTTGGCGGGGGCCGATATACCTAACGAGTTCAGAGGAATTCGTAGCCTGGTGAAGGAGTAATGGCAGAGAACACCCCTAAGTCTCAGGAAAACAGCGTCGACGAAGAAGCGGTGCATCACCGGCGCAGAAGGTTCACCTTCGGCCTCATCTTCGTCTTTCTGGGCGCCTGGTTCATCGCCACGATGCGGTTCTTCTTCCCGCGGACGCTGTTCGAACCGAAGACCACCTTCCGCATCGGCTACCCGGACGACTTCGGCTTCGGCGTCGACACGCGCTTCCAGCAGAAGCACCGGATCTGGGTGGTGCGCAACACCGAAGGGCTGTTCGTGATCGTCGCCATTTGCACTCATCTGGGGTGCACCCCGGACTGGGTCGAAAGCGAAGGGAAGTTCAAGTGCCCTTGCCACGGCAGCGGCTTTTACTTCTCGGGGATCCACTTCGAGGGCCCCGCGCCGCGCCCTCTGGAGCGCTTCAAGATCTCGCTTGCCGCGGACGGCCAGCTCGAGGTCGACAAGGCGTTCAAGTACCAGGAAGAGAAGGGGCAGTGGGATGACCCGAACGCGTTTCTCGAGATCCCTTACGTCGGTTGAGCGGGG
>JBFGHG010000658.1:0-3057 GCA_041578395.1 Acidobacteriota bacterium | reverse complement strand
TCGTCCTGCTGGCGGCGCTGCTCGCCCTGGGGACGGTTCTCCTCCAACGCTCCTCGGCCGTGCAGCCCCCGGTGGCAAAGCCGACCGCGTCTCTCGGAGACCGCGGGCCGGCGGGTTCACTCCCCGGACGAGTAGGGCGGGACGAAAACCGAGTGCCGGAAGCCTCGTCCACGGCCCTGCAGAGCGCTCGAGGGGGCAGCCCTGCCCCGGCCGGCGCCCGGCGTAGATCCAGCCGCTCCGTCGATGCGCCCCCCCTCACGGTGGTTTCGGGGCTGGCGCTCGAGGAGCATGCCCGCAGGCAGAGCGGCGAGGCCGACCCGGAAAAAGCCGAAGATCCCGCCCCACCCTCTCCGCTGTCCGGACGGGTCCTGGACACGGAGGGCGGACCGGTCCCCGGCCTGGACATCGTGGCCTCGCCACGGCTTCCAGCCGCTTCTGGCGATTCGGGGCAAACCCGCCGCACACCCGTCCAGGCGCGTACGACGACGGATCGGAGCGGACACTTCGAGTTCCCCGGCCTGGCCGAGGGAGAGTACCGAATTCGGAGCCGGGAAACGAAACGGTTCAAGGCGGCTGAAACCGTCGCCCGATCCGGAGTCTCGTCGGTGATCCTGGTGGTGGAAGAGCAGCGCGACGAGACGGTGCGAGTCTTCGGAAAGATCTTCGACCAGGACTCCTCCACGCCCCTGGCCGGCGTGCGTGTCCGCGGAGGAGGCGTGCGTACTGGTCCGACCGATTCCAGCGGAGCCTATTCGCTGGAGCTGCCCCTGGGGGGCCGGGGCCGGATCCACACGCTGCGCTTCACCTGCCGCGGCTGGCGGGACGAGTCGCGCCAGCTCGGATCGGACGAGGTGGCCGGCCGGGAGGAGATCGAACTGAACGTCACCCTTCGAGGCGAAAAGGAACCGGCGCCCGTCGCCGGCAGCGTCTCCACCACCCGGGGCGAACCCATTCATGGAGCCGTCGTGCGCCTCTTTTCGGCCCAGGCCGGACGGCGCCATCAGACCGTCACCGACCGTGGGGGCCGGTTTCGCTTTCCCGAGGTCGAAAGCCAGACCGAGTACGTTCTGCGGGTCAAGGCGGACGACCGTTTCGAGGCTCACACCCGGGAGGGCCTGTGGCTGCCGAGAGAAGGCCTCGTCCTTCCCGTCGTCCTGGAGGCGGCGGGCTTCGGCAGTCTGTCCGGCCGGATGATCGACAGTCTGGGAAGAACCCTCCCGCATCTGACGCTGTGGATGCGAACCACCCGGTCCAGGGGCCGGCTGCAGCAGGTGGCGGCAGATCGGCAGGGCTCCTTTCACGTGGACGACGTGGCCGAGGGCCCGGTCAGCTTTCTGACCTTGTCCGAACCCCGCTTCACCGTCCACGGAATCGAAGCGGCCGCCGGGCAGCACACGCAGGCCGAGCTGGTGGTGGACTGGGGAGAGCATTCGGTGCAGGGAGCCGTCCTGGACCTTTCCGGACGGCCGATTGCCGGCGCCCAGTTGACGCTCTCGTGGAGATTCGAGGGCAACGGCACGGTGAGCCGTTCGCTGCGGCGGACCGTCTCGGACCTGGAGGGCCGTTTCGCCCTGACCCGGCTGGGACCCGGCGGACACACCCTCAGCGTCCAGGCCCCCGGCTTCCGTGCCGTTCGGCGGGAAGTCGCCGGATCACGGGAAGAAATCGTCCAGCTCCAGAGCGACGCGCCCTCCGCCGGTGTCAGGCCCTGAGAGAAGCCCGACCCTGAAGACGAAGGCGGCCACCACCGAGCCGCTACCCCCTCCCGTGCCCGAAGAAGTTGACGAGAGCCTGATCGGCGGCGAAGAGCAGCCCCATCATCACGAGCGCCGTGATCACCACGGCCCACGTTTTGGCCCGCGGCATTCCACCCGACTGTGCCGGAGCCACCAGCGCCCGGACCGCCTCGATCACCCGCTCCCGGTTGCAGAACAGAATCACCAACAGCAGCAGCGTGTAAATCGTGGCGCTGGCCAGCGCCCCGTAGGTGTCCAGGAAGATGACGTCGAAGACCAGGATGTTCGCCATGACGGGCAGCAGCACGGCCACGCCGAGCAGCTTGGTCCGCTCCCACAACAGCAGCCACGCTCCGATCATCTCGACCAGCCCGATGAAGAGGATGTAGGCGTAGGAGTGGCCCATGAAGGTCCAGGCCAGGTCGAAGGCCGTGACGTCCTTCAGCAGAGTCTCGCCCACTACCAGCGGCAGCCGGCCCGGATGATAGAACTGCCCCCCGACGATCTTCCCCAATCCGTAGACGTTCAAGAAGACGAACACGTACCAGCGGGCGGCCAGCTCGACGGCCCCACGGCCCACTCCCTTCCGGAGGAAACCAAAGTCGCGGGAATCGGAGTTCATTCCACCGTCCTATCGCCTGCTCCCGGCTGCCATCGTCACGACTTCACACCACTACGGTTTGTCTCGCCCGGGAGTTCCCGGGGCTGGTAAACGGTCGGGAATCACGGGCAGGGATGCCCGTGCCACAAAGGGCAGGTGTCGAAGGCCTCGACGTCGACGATGGACGCCGAGGGATCTCCCGGGCCGGCGGTGAAGTCCACGCGCTTCCCCCCGCGCGTGTCGACGACAGTGATCTCGTACTGTACGGCCGTGGTGGCGGCGGCAAATACCCAGAAACGATCGTTGATGGCGCAGCCGTTGACGACCTGGACCGCCAGCTCGAGGGTGTCTTCGTCACGGAAGGTGAAATAGCCCGTCTGTTCCGGCAGCAGGCTCCCCACGCGGCCCCGCCGCATCGGCCCCAGGGGTGAGCTGCGGAAACCGGCCGAGACCTGGAAGCGGTCGTTCAGGCACGCGTTGAACTCGTCCTCCCGGCAACCCGGCCGCTGCACCTGGTGCTCGTCGACGTCGAAGCGCGTGGCTCCCGCGGCGGCCTCGAGATGCATGAAGAGCGCCCCCAGACGCGGGCTCGGGCGAGAGTCCGCCGGAGAGTTTAGGCAGACCTGCCAGGAAGTGCCGCTCGCACCGGCCCCGAACACGTCGCTCAGCAACCGCGCCTGATGGCTGCCGTCGGTGGGGAAACAGACGGGGTCGCCAATG
>JBFGHG010000657.1:0-3060 GCA_041578395.1 Acidobacteriota bacterium | reverse complement strand
TCTTCTGGTCGGACTGCGCCGGGACGACGGTGCAGAGCGAGAAGGTGACGAGCAGGAGGAGAGCCGATCTGAAGGAGATGGATAGCAACCTCATGGGCGTGACTCCGGTCCGCCCTTCGGCGGAGGTTCGGCGATCCGGAACCCCTCCCTCTGGAACGCGAACTTGCGGGTCTGATAATCGATGGCGTTGACCTGCAGCGTGTAGTCCCCGGCGGGGAACGACGCCAGGTCGATCACCGAGCTGTAGACGATGGTGCCCCCGTCGTCGCCGAATTGCCGCAGGTGCCGGGGGCCGCTGGTCTTCACCAGCTGGCCGTCTCGAAAGAAGTTGTAGGTGACGACCACGTCGGGCTGGCCGTCCGCGTCGGGCTGCGCGTTGTACACCTTGAAGAAGAGCACCAGCTGATCGGAGCTGGAGAACTGGCCGTCCGACTCGGGGACGATCTTCCACTGCTGATGGACGAGTTCCCGCCCGCTGGCGGACTCTTCGGCGGGGGCCAGCCGCGACGACAGGACCAGGCCGCTCAAGGCCACCGTTTCTTCGGCCAGGTCGCGGCACTCCACCTCGCGGGCCGCGGTGCCCAGGTTGCCGCTGTGCACGTCGCGGACCGCCGAGGTGACGCGGTAGGCGCCGGGCGGGACGGAGAAGTGGTTCAGGTAGTGAAAGTCCGTGGCTGAGCGCTCCTCCCACTCCTTGCGGGGGTAGGCCAGCTCGAGGCTCTTGAAGAACTCGTCGACCAGCTCGCCCGAGGAATCCGTGATCTGCGCCATCAGGTCGAGCTTGCCCCGCAGCTGGTCACCGTCTTCCTGAAAGGAGATCTCCCGCAAGGGGACCTGCCAGGAGAGGTTCACCAGCGCCCCGCCGTCCGAGTAGAAGTCCTGCGCGCTCATGAAGACGGGCAGGTGGTCGTAGCTGATGCGCGTCCGGATCTGCTGGCGCAAATCCTCCCGGCTGGCCAGGCGGCGCCGGCTCTCCTCGTCCTGCTCGTCGAGCAGCTCCCCGGGAGAGCGGAGCAGGTCCTCCACGTAGTGAGCGTACTCCCCGATGCCGGCAGAGGGGACGTCCAGTCCGCGGGAATTCACCGCTCCCGGCGGACCCGCGGCGACCATGCGGTAGCGGACCGTGTTGCGGATAAAGTCGGTCATGGGCACGCCGCCCCGGTTGCGGTTCTGCTGTGCACGCTCCGCGCCGGTGCGGGATTCTCCCAGCCTCATGTCCTGCACCGTGGTACCCAGATTGGACTGGAAGACCACCACCATCCTGCCCTTGAAGTACCTGGCGGTGGGGATCGAAAAGTAGGTCCAGATCTGCGTGTCGGGCTCCGTCATCCGGTCGGGCGACATGGTGTCGATTCGATCGGGTTCACCGTGCAGCACGTAGACGCGGCCGCGATCGGTCCTCCGTCCCGACACTCCCTCCCGGAAGTTCTGGTCCGCATACTCCAGTCGCCGGTAGTGTTCTTCCTTGAATTCGTTGCGGGGAGTGGTGGGCGTGGGGTCACGGCGCTGCCAGAACTGCTCGATGAAGGCCTCTTTTTCGGCGTCGTCAACTAGCTGGGCGAACTCGGTCAGCTCGCGTTTGGAGGCGATCCAGGCGACCTCCTTGTCGGCCCACTGCTGGTAGCGGTCGGCCGCAGCCAGGGAGGCGGTGAAAAGTAGCAGGCCCGCGACTGTCGGCAGCTGTTTCGTGTGCATGGTGTGATGGCCCCTCGGGCCGTCCGATCCTCTTCATTATATCGCAGCCCGTCCGTCCGGCCTTCTCGTACTGCCGGTGAGGCCTTTCGTCGGTGAATCCTGGGCAGGATGCCCGTGCCACCTCCGAATCACGGGCAGGATGCCCGCGCCACTACGAAAAAAGCCCGCCGCCTCACGAAGGAGGCGGCGGGCGGTTGGTGTCAGTGAAACGCAGCCGCTCTTAGAAGATGAACTTCAGAGCGAACTGGACTTCACGAGCATCGAACGACGATGTGGACCGGCCAAACGAGCCGCTGGTGAACGACTCCTGAACGGCCTGGAAGTTCGTGCGGTTGAGGAAGTTGAAGAACTCCGCACGGAACTGCAGACGGCCGTCCTCGGCGCCGAACCAGGGGGTCCGGAAGGTCTTGAACAGCGAGAAGTCGATGTTGTTGAAACCCGGGTTGAAGAAGTTGCTCCGTCCCAGGGTTCCATGACCGATGCACGGTCCCAGCGCGCCGTCGCCGTCGCAGTCGCCCGGCAACCCGTTGGGGTTGAAGACGGCCTGCGCGGTACCGTTGGTCGGGTCTCCGAAGAGGCCGGTCCGGTACTGGTTGCGCGGCGGGTCGCGGAAGGGATCCGAGCCGCCGGCCGGCGCGTCGAGCCGGTCGTGGCTGCGGAAGTCGCCGTTGTAGTCGTGACCCGAGGAGAAGGCGCGCGGCGTGAAGGGAGTTCCATCCTGGAAGGTGAAAATCCCCTGCAGCTGCCATCCACCCAGGAGCTGACCCAGCGCTCCCTGCTGGTCCTTCTTGAACGGAATCTCCCAGATGAAGTTGCTCACCCAGCGTTTGGCAACGTGGAAGCCGGCCAGACCATACTCGTCCGACAGGCGGCTCGGATCCGGCGTGAAAATATCACCGGAGTTGCTGCCGAAGTTGTCCGAGTTGAAGTCCAGCGTCTTGCCGAAGGTGAAGGCCGACTGAAAGGCCAGACCCTGGCTGAAGCGCTTGGTGACGGAGACGTTGCCGCCGTTGTGCGACGAGTTGATGTTGTTGGTCCGCAGGTTCTCCGAGGTGAAGAAGGGATTCAGAAAAGCGCCGCAGTTGCCGCAGCCAAACGGGTGTGGCGCGCCGAAGCGGCTTCCGTTGTAGCGGTTGTAGTGCTCGATGAAGCCGAGCTTGCGACCGACGTTTCCGGTGTAGTTGGCCTCGAACAGCATGTCCCAGGGCAGCTCGCACTGAATGCCCAGGAACCAGTTCTGCGAGTACGAAGACCGCAGGCTGGGATCGGGCGAACGGAGCGAACCGCCCACCGGAACGATCGTCGACGTCCCGTCGGGCGCCGTGACCCGGACCTGCACCGTACCCGCCGACGTGAAGCCGGCGC
>JBFGHG010000656.1:0-3060 GCA_041578395.1 Acidobacteriota bacterium | reverse complement strand
GCGCTCCTCGAAATCCTCCGGGAGCCACTCCACCAGCTGCACGCCTTTCCTGCCGAAGTAACGGGCGAACACCGCGGCGGCCGCTTCGGGCGTCACCGCCAGCAGCGCCTCGGGCGTCTGATCGAGCGCCGTGGAGCCTCCCAGCACTTCGCGCCGCGCCCGCAGCAGGGCGCGCTCCTCGAGGCTTTCCCGCTGCCTCCACGCGTCGGCAGCCAGCAGCGCCTTGGCCCGGTTCAGTTCGTACTGGTTCAGGCCCGCCGAGCGGAGAGCCTCCAGCATCGCCAGGAAGCCGACTTCCGCCGCGTCCAGCTGGTCGGGCGCGGCGGTCACGGCGAACTCCAGGTAGGCGCCCGCGGCCGTCTGCCGCCAGGCGCTCTGCACGTCCACCGCCAGGCCGCGCTCCACCAGCAGCCGCTCGGTCAGCGAATGGCGACCCTCCGCCAGGGCGGCCCGCAGCACCATCAGGGAAGCGGCGTCGGCGTGCCGCGGCTCGGGGACTCGAAACCCAAACAGCACGACCGGGTGCCCCACCGGCGCGCGGACCTGAGCGTAGCCGAAGGTCCCCGAGGGCACCCCGGCGCGGGGCTTCCAGACGGCCCGCTTGCCGGCCGACGGAAACCCGCCGTACAGCTCGACGACCTTGCGCAGCAGGTCTTCCCGCAGAGCCGTCCCGGCCACCGACAGGACCACGTTGGCCGGCCGGAAACGCCTCTCGTACACCTCGGCGGCGGAAAAACTCCCGGCCGTTTCCGCCGCGGCCGGATAGAGCATCGCGCTGAGCCGCTGGCGGGCCGCGGACAACGCCGCGGGCCGAACCGAAACCGGAGACGGACCGGAACCCGCCTTCAGCGCCTTGGCCTGCGTCAGCAGATCGCGGTGCGCTTCCAGGACTTCGTTCAGGTTCTCGCCCGGCACCAGGGTCTGGAAGACGGCCCCGCCACTGTCGTCGCGCAGGGCGTACAGGCCCCCGGCTCGGCGGATGCGTCCCTCGAAGTCGGCCAGGCGGGCCACCCGGCGGCAGAGGTCCAGGGCGAAGCGTCGGCGCGGGGTCTCCAGTCCGCTGTCCAGCGCAACGTAGGTGACGACCGCCACCACCGGCAGGCTGGCGCGCTCCTCCACCAGCATCGTCAACCCGTTGCGCAGCACCGCCCGCGCGGTCTGCTCCTGGTCTTCCTTTTCCTGGACCAGCCGGTAGTGCGAGGGGAGCGATCGGCGGGCGCGCCGCTGCGCCTCGAGGGGTGCGCTGACGGCGGTCACCAGCACCAGCAACGCCATCCACTTCACCCACGTCATGGGCTTCATCGTAGCAACCAGCGGGGGCTCTAGGCAATTTGGGCGGCGGTACAGGCGCGGAGGAAAACGTGTCGCAGCCTGCCACTCTTCCTGGGAATCACAGGCAGGATGCCTGCGCCACCCGAATCATGTATTTTAGAAAGTCGAAGCGAGCGCGTCATGAGCACGAAAGCCGTCGAAGAAGCCCAGTTGATCGAGGGCCTGAAAAAGCTGGACCCCACCTCCATCGACAACTTCGTGTCGCAGTTCTCGCGCCCGCTGTTCGGCGTCATCCTCAACTACACCAAGGACCCTTCGGACGCCGAGGAGATCCTGCAGGAGACGCTGCTGAAGATCATCCGCAAGATCGACACCTTCCGGCGGGAGAGCCACATCTGGCCCTGGATCAAGCGGATCGCGATCAACAACTGCATCATGTGGCTGCGCAAGCACCGCAACACCCGCGAGAAAGAGGTCAAGATGGACGACAACATGCCTCAGTTCACGCGGGACGGGCAGCATCACTCCCTGGTCATGGACTGGCCGGTCGACCCCGAGGAAGTGATGCTCAATTCGGAGCTGTCCGCACAGCTGTACGAGGCCGTACAGTCGCTTCCCTACGAGTACCGGGTCCCGCTCGTGTTGCGTGACATCGAGGGCTACTCGATCAAGAACATCGCCTCCATGCTGGCACTGAAGGAGGCGACCACCAAGACGCGCATTCACCGGGCCCGGCTGTTCGTCCGCGAGAAGCTGTCCAATTACTTCGAGGGCAAGCCATGAAGAAATACGCGACCTGCCAGGATTGCGTCGACCTGCTGCACGACTACCTCGACTCCAACCTTGACCCCGAGACATTGAAACTGCTCGACGAGCATTTCTCCGCCTGCCCGCCCTGCGTCAACTTCCTGGCCACCTACAAGTCGTTCAAGCTGATGGGCGAGAAGATGCGGGACCAGCAGGTGCAGATACCGATGGAAATGGAGAACCGCCTGAAGAGTTTCCTGCGCGAGCAACTCAAATCGAGTCACTGATCCGGGCCGCTCGAGATCGCTTCCGCCCACCGCCTCTGTTCCTCCCGGTCATCCTCCACCATTCACATTTCACCCCGGGCCGTCTAGACTCGTCAGCAAACCCGCGGTGGAGTGAGTCGTAAGACACCCGAGAGGTGGGAGAGAATCAAGACGCTCTTCGAGGGCGCTTTGCAGCGCGAAGGGTCGCTGCGCTCCCGCTACCTGGACGATTTCTGCTCGGACGACCCGGCGCTCGAGGAAGAGGTGCTCCGGCTGCTGGCGGCTCACGAGGAGCCCGGTACGCTGCAGCGTCCGGCCGTCGACCTGCGCGACCTGGCCGAGCCGGCCGCCGACCCGCGCCTCGGGATCAGCTTCGGCCAGTTCGAGGTCCTGGAGACGATTCGGCCAGGGGGGGATGGGGAAGGTCTACCTGGCCCGGGACCGCCGCCTGAACCGCCAGGTGGCCCTGAAGTTTCCCGGCACCGACCTGGCGGCCGACCCGGTGGCCCAGCGGCGCCTGCTGCGGGAAGCACAGTCGGCGGCGGGGCTGGATCACCCCTTCGTCTGCAGCATCTTCGAAGCGAGCGAAAGCGACGACGGCAGCCTCTTCATCGCCATGGAGTACGTGCGGGGGATGACGCTCAAACAGCGTCTGGCGCAGGGTCCGCCCCCACTCTGGCAAGGTTTGAAGTGGGCTCGGGAACTGGCCGAAGCCCTGCAGGCGGCCCATCAGCGCCGGCTCGTGCACCGCGACCTCAAGCCGGCCAACGTGATG
>JBFGHG010000655.1:0-3063 GCA_041578395.1 Acidobacteriota bacterium | reverse complement strand
CGCCACCTCTATCATCCCGCGCGGGTCGAGGTGCAGCTGGTCGACGTGGAAGTCGCCGGGGGCCTGCGGGTGGGCTACGTGGAGGGGGTGGGCGACCACGTGGCCGAGGCGCTCCAGGAGCTGGGCGTCGACTACGAGCTGCTGGAGGAGGACGACCTGGCCTTCGGCGACCTGAGCCGCTACGACACCATCGTGCTGGGCGTGCGGGCCTACCTGGCGCGCGAGGACCTGCGGGCCTACAACGCCCGGCTGCTGGAATGGGTGCAGGAGGGGGGCGTGCTGATCGTCCAGTACAACAAGTTCGAGTTCAACCACCGGGGCCGGGAGAAGAGCCCCTACGCCCCTTACCCGGTCAAGGTGGGGCGGGGGCGCGTCACCGACGAGAACGCTCCGGTCGAAGTACTGGCGCCCGATCACCCGGTCTTTCAGGCCCCCAACCAGATCGGCCCGGACGACTGGGACGGGTGGGTGCAGGAGCGGGGCCTCTACTACCTGGATGGCGAAGAGCGGGACGAGCGCTACCGCGATCTGCTCTCGATGGAGGACCCCTTCGAGTACAACGCCGGGGAGAAGCCGGGCTCTCTGGTTGAGGCGGAGGTCGGCGAGGGCCGCTGGATTTACCTGGGGCTCGGGCTGTGGCGGCAGCTGCCGGCCGGGACCCCGGGAGCCTACCGCCTGCTGGCCAATTTGATCAGCCTGCCGAAGACGCGCTGATGGAAGTCATCATCCAGAAGGACCGGGAGAGAGCCAGCCTGCTGGCGGCCGACATCGTGGCCACCCTGATCCGCCGTGACCCAGCGGTGGTGCTGGGACTGGCCACCGGCTCCACCCCGCTGGGCCTGTACCGCGAACTGGTGCGCCGGCACCGGGAGGAGGGGCTCGATTTTGCGCGGGTGAGGACCTTCAACCTGGACGAGTACCGGGGCCTGGAGCCGGACCACCCCGCCTCCTACCACAGCTTCATGTGGGAAAACCTGTTCGAGCACGTCAACGTCGACCGGGACAGAGTCCACCTGCCCGACGGGATGACCAACGACGTGCCCGCCAGCTGCGGGGCCTACGAGGAGGCGATCACGGCGGCCGGCGGGATCGAGCTGCAGGTGTTGGGCATCGGCGCCAACGGCCACATCGGCTTCAACGAACCCTCGTCGTCGCTGGCCTCGCGCACCCGGATCAAGACGCTGTCGCGAGAGACGATCGCGGCCAACGCCCGCTTCTTCGGAGGGGAGCAGTACGTCCCGCGCCACGTCCTGACTATGGGCGTGGGGACGATCATGGACTGCCGGCGCTGCCTGCTGCTGGCTTTCGGGGAAGAGAAAGCCGAGGCGGTGGCGAAAATGGTGGAGGGCCCGATCTCGGCCATGGTCCCGGCCAGCGTGCTGCAGCTGCACCGGCGGGCCTACGTCGTACTGGACGAAGCGGCGGCCTCGCGGCTGCAGCTGGCCGAGTACTACCGGTGGGTCTACGAGCACAAGCCCGCCTGGCAGGCCGGTGCGGGCCCCGGCGGCAAGCCGTAGCAGGCAACCCCTGACCTTCGGAACGGATCTGCGTGTGACTTTGTTCTCTCCCCCGGGGCATCCAGTCGGACCGCCGACGGCCACCGCCCCAATCCCGCCGGATCGCTTGACTCCCGCCGATCCGGACCCCTAACCTCGACGTCAAGCGCACAAAAGGGTAGTTGAGGGTAGTTCTCTCGAGATTCTCGTAACACGAGCCTGCGGATCGGTGTACGCGGCGAGGCAGCGGTGCGACCGTGCCGACAACCTCCGGGCCCGGAATAGGAGTTCAAGATGAAACCACGTCACGTCTGTATCAGTGTCTTCATATTCCTTCTCGCCTGCCTGCTTCTGCCGGCCCAGAACCCGCAAGAGCCGCGGGACGAGTTTTTCTTCGCCAAAGAGGCCGGAGAGAAAGGCCGCCCCAACCGCTGTATGCTGGAGCACGCGTCGCGGCAGGCCTAACCGGCGGTCATCGACGACGCCTTCCGCGCCGAGGCGGTCGGAAACGCCCGCCACGCGTACGACGACGTCAAGTTCCGGGGACTGAGCCAGGGGCGCCAGGGTGTCTGGCTGACCGCCGGGCCGGTCACGGAGGCCGACCAGTCGACCGGCTTCTTCCTGCTGGAGCCGGGCAACGCCACCGGCCGGGTGACGGCGCTGGCCATCGGCAATTCCTGCAACCAGGGGCAGTGCCGCCTGTGGGTGGGAACCGCCGCGGGCGGCGTGTGGCGCACCGACCGGGCGCTGCACCCCTCCAATCCCGGCTGGGACTACCTGGGCAACGGCATCGGCAGCAACAACATCGGCGCGCTCGAGCTCGACACAAACGACGCCAGCGGGCAGACGCTCTACGTCGGCACCGGCGAGGCCAACTTCAACTACACCTCCGGCGCTGGCCGCGGCGTCTTCCGCTCCACCGACGGGGGCGACAGCTTCAGCAAGCTGCCCACCATGATCCTCGACCTGGACGTGGCGCCCGACCCCATCGACTTCACGCTGACCCGCGGCATCAGCAAGGTGGAAATCGAACCTGGCGATCCCGACACGATCTACGTGGCGACCACCACGGCCCTGCTGGGCATGACCTCGGTCCGCGGAGGCCAGGCCACCATCACCGGCGGCCCGCAGGCCAAGGTCGGGCTCTACCGGACGACCGACGGGGGGACCAGCTGGGAGCTGCTGTTCGAAGCGCCCATCAACACCGAGTCGAGCAGCGGCACCCCCGACTACGTCTTCGAAATCCTGTCGGGCGTCAAGGACGTCCAGCTCGACCCCCAGGACCAGGTCGGTCGAGACCAGGAACTTGCCGCGACGTCCGATCCGGATCAGGCGCGCCTGCCCGGTCGTGACCGTCTCGGGATCCGACCACTGCGGGATCGCGTGCGGCGCGGCGGCCTGGACCAGCAGCTCCGCAGGCACGGTCAGCGGCTCGAGCGACACCGTCGGCGGCGGGCGAGTCGGCCCCTGCCGGCGGAAGTCCGCCATGCGCAACGCGATCACTCCGCCGCACAGGAGCAACAGGGCGGCCATGAGCAGGATCGACCAGAGCGGCAGGAGCGGCTCG
>JBFGHG010000654.1:0-3064 GCA_041578395.1 Acidobacteriota bacterium | reverse complement strand
GTCATGATTAGAGGGTGAAATATCGGATCAGGCACGTCACGGCCACGCAGGCCGCGCGTCATTTGCGGTACCTCTGAAGCGGAGCTCCGCCAGACCCGATCCGGACTTGCTGCACGACCTGCTGGAGATCATCGAATTCCACTCGTGATCGCGGCGTCTCCAGTGTCACACGTCCTTCCTATACTGCTCGGATGAGCAGGAAACCACACTACTCCCGGCGAGATTTTCTGAAGACGGCCGGCGCGGCCGCGGCGACGTTGCCGGCACTGTCGGCGGTGGGATTCGCGCAGAGTCCGGCCCCCAGCCAGCGGATCAACGTGGGCATCATCGGCTGCGGGGGTATCGCGCGCTCGCACCTGGGTGCCCTGCTGGATCTGGGGGATTCGCACGGCGTCCGCGTGCAGGCCGTCTGCGACGTCTTCGAGACCCGCGCCCGCGCCTTTCAGGACTGGATCTGGCGCGTGGGCGGCGACGCCCGCTATCACGCGGACTACCGGGATCTTCTGGCCGAGCCGGACCTGGACTACGTGGTGATCGCCACCCCGGAACACTGGCACTCCCGGCAGGCTCTGGATGCCCTGGACGCGGGGCTGCACATCTATTGCGAAAAGCCGATCACCTGGTCGGTAGGGCAGGCCCACCAGGTGCTGGACAAGGTGCGGGAGACGGGGTTGAAGCTGCAGGTCGGCGTGCAGGGGATGAGCGACGACAGCTACGCCAGCGCCAACCGCGCGATCCGCGAGGGCAAGCTGGGTCCGGTGGTGGAGGCGCAGATCGACTACGTCCGCAACCATCCGCTGGATCTGGGGCCGTGGCGCACGGGGGTGGACCCAGGTCTGGCCAAGCCGGAAGACCTGGACTGGGAGGCTTGGCTGGGACCGGCGCCGAGCGTCCCCTGGAGCGCGCAGCGCTTCTTCGAATGGCGCAACTACCGCGACTACTCGGGCGGCATCGCCACCGACCTGTTCATCCACCGGCTGACCCGGATCCTGAAGGCCTGCAATTTGACGTACCCGGTGCGGGCCGTGGGGATGGGCGGGATCTACCTGTGGGAGGACGGGCGCGATTTGCCGGACAACCTGGAGATCCTGCTGGAGTACCCGGCCGTGGAGGGCGTGACTCCGGGGATGACGGTGCACGTGTTGGGAACGATGGCCAACGCCCACCGCAACGACCACGTGATCCGGGGGCAGGCGGCGACGCTGCGGTTCACGCCTGACGGCTGGGAAATCCTCGACCAGGAGTCGGGGGAGGTCGTGGAAACACACGTCAAGACGGGCGGCGAGGACATCGGCCTGCACCACCAAAACCTGATCGCGGCGATCCGGGACGGGGAAGAGTTGAAGTGTCCGGCGGAGTTGGGGGTGTACGGGCAGACGGCGGTGGACGGTGCCAATCGGTCGTGGTTCGAGAAGCGGATGATGAGCTGGGACGATTCGAGCATGTCGTGGGGGTGAGCCGCAACCTGGACCGGAGCCCGCCCAGAGGTTGCTACCTATGCAGTGAGGGTGGCTTGTCGCCGCTCTTGCGAAGGGACGGACGCCGGCTCTCCTCCGGCGGCTCCCCGGCCAGCTCGCGCAGCTCCCTCTCGAGCCGCTGCTCTTCCCCGGCGAGCAACGCCTCGAGACCTTCGCCGGAGCCGAACACCTGCGGGTACAGTTGGGCAACGCGTTGCTTCCCCTGCTCCCCAATCAGTCCGCCCACGGCCGCCGTCCGTGCAAAAGCCTTCACGGCCTTCTCCGAATCCCCCAGCCGCAGCCACGTTTCGCCGACCCGGTAATTGGCGTACGGATGGGCGGGGTCCCACAGGAGCGCCTGCTGGAAATGCGCCAGCGCCGCTCGCAGGTCCTTCTCCCCCTGGTCGCCCTCGCCCCGCGTGGACCGGCTCAGGAAACTGCGGCCCATCGCGTAGAAGGCTCCGGCCGAGAGCTTACGGTGGGCGGCGGGGTTCTCCTGCTGCAGACCCGAGACCTCCAGGTTCTTCAGGGCCAGCTGCGCCCTGGCGGTCGCCTCCTCGTCGCGCCCCTGCTCGGCGTAGAAAAAGGCCAGCTCCACGGGGATGTCCACCAGGGAAGGCAGGCGCCGCAGCGCCTCTTCCCCCTGCTCGATGAAGGCCTCGATCTGGTCGGCCCGCAGGTGGCTCAGGGCCAGGGCGTAGTGCGCGTACGGAGCCAGCTGGCTCTCGGGGTGAGCCCTCAGGAAGGCCTGAATCTCGCGCTGCTGCGCGGCCGGGTCGGTGATCTGCTGGATTCTGCCCCACGCTTCCCTGTCACTCTCCACGGTTGTGGTCGGCGGAGCGGCCGCGGCATCGTGGGCGGCCGGCGGAGGCCGCTGGGGCTCCATGGCCGGCGGTTGATCTTCTACGGTCCGTGCGGTCGTCTCCTCCACCGGGCTGGAGGTCACCTCCGGCGGGCGAGCCATCTCCTCCAGGCGCGCCAGTTTCAGCTGGGCCAGTTCGGCGAAGACCCCTTTGGGAAACCGTTTCAGATACGCTTCGAAGTCCTGCGGGTGCGTGCTCTGCTCGATCGACTGCCAGAAGAGGATGTCGGCCTGCTCCGACGGCATGCCGGCTGCCGGCGCCGCTTCCTGGTCCCGCGACCGGCCCGGAACCAGGAAGATGAACTCCCCCTGGCCGCTGCGGCCCATCTGCGGGTTCTGGTGCGCCTGCCAGTTGGCCAGCGCGGTCTGTGCGACGTTCGGCTCCAGGTAGGCGTACAGCTCGCTGGAGGTGACGATGCCGTCGCCGTTCAGGTCACCGTTGCCCGCCAGGCCCTCGATCAAGAAATAGGTGAACAGGCCCTGGCCCCTCCACTCGTGAGCCTCCTGGTCGCTGCGGCCGGCGGTGATGGCCAGACGCACTTCCTTCTCCGTGACCTGGCGCAGGTAGTTTTCGAGCGTCTCGGGCAATCCCACGCTGCGGGTGGACAGGGCCAGGCCGGAGTAGCAGGCGTCCGCGAGGAACATTACGTGCTTGCTGGGATAGCCGGCCAGCCAGGCTTGCAGCTCCCGCATCGCGATCCCCGTCGCCACCCGGCGCTGGTTGTCCCCCTCGGCCGGCATCAGG
>JBFGHG010000653.1:0-3067 GCA_041578395.1 Acidobacteriota bacterium | reverse complement strand
CTGATAGACCTTTCCCATTCCCCCCATGCCCAGCAGGCGCACGATCCGGTAGCGCTCGCCGATCATGGTTCCGGCCTGCAGCTGGAACATCGAACTGACCAGGGTCTGGGTGTCGTCCGGTGCCGGGGCGTCTTCGGGCCGCCCGGGCGGGGGATTGAGCTGGGGGTCCCGTCTGTCCGGCAATTCAGGCTCCTCGACTCGCCAAGCTAGTGCCTCCTTGCACTAGGGCCTTCCTCCGCTGGCTAGCGCCGCAAAACGCCTCGCTGCAACTCGGCGTCTTGCCCCAGCCCCGCCTAGCTAGGACCAGTCCATTACATGGACACGCTCCTAGCGAGCCACCCCGGTGCTCAGGGCAGGTTGATTCGAGCGGAGGCTGCTCAAAGCGGTCAGGGTCTGCCGGATGGAGAGGCGGAGGGACTCCTCCAGGTTCGCCGCGCGCTCCACCTGGCTCAGGACCTCGGAGGCTTCCTGGACCAGACTCCGGACCTGCTCGTCGAGCTGCTGGTTCTGGAGCGCGATGGCGGCGCTGGTCGCCAGGGAGTGCAGGACGTCCACGTCGATCCCGGTGAAGCCCTGCTCCCGCCGGTCACTGTCCGCGTACAGCAGTCCCGCGAGTTCGTCGTCCACCAGGATCGGGACACAGACCAGGGTCTTGAGCGACTGCGCCACGACGCTGTGCTGCAGTCCAAAGAAGGTGTCCCGGGTGGCGTTGGAGAGGACGACCTCCTGCCGCGTCGCGAGGGCCCGTTCGATGGCGGTCGTGCTCAGGCCGCGTTCGGACCGCCACTGGTCCGCCGAGACGTTGTGGCTGCGCGCCAGTTCGAGGTTCCCCTGCCCGTCCGCCAGCAGCAGCACGCCTCGATCGGCCCCCGTCAGCTGGATCAGGCCCGCCATCACCTGGTCCAGGATCTGATCCAGCATGCGCGAACCGCTCACCTGCGCGGTCACGCGCAGGGCCGTTTTCAGCTTGTCGAAGCGGGCCGCCAGGTCGGCGTCCAGTTCCGCCCGGGCGGCCTCCTGGAAGATCAGCTCCTGCCCGCCCAGGCTGATCAGGTCCTCGTCCGTGAGGGCGTGTTCGCCGCCCGGAACTCCATTGACCGCGGTGCCGTTCTTGCTTCCCAGGTCCCGCAACACCCAGCCGCCGCCCTGGTGCTCGATCTCTGCGTGACGTTTGGAAACGGAGGGATGCTCCAGGACCAGGTGGCAGTTCCCGTCGCGTCCGATGGTGAAGGGGTGATGCTGGATCCAGACGTGACTCGGCGCCTTGAAAGGCTCGCTCAAGACTAGTCTCGCCAGCGGCATAACTCGAGCCGGAGGCCTGCGGCTACATGAGCTTCAAGCTGAACGCCAGCGTAGCCGCCTGCGAGCGCAACCTTCCCGCCACGTTCTGCGTGGCAGGGTCGTTGGCCCGGTAGACGTCCGGAATATTGCTTCCCTGGTTGTCCTTCACCAGCAGCTCGAAGCTCTCCATGTCGTCGACGGCCGCCGAGGACAGTCCCGTCTGGTAGTTGCTGAAGGCGGAGTCCAGCAGCGTCTGCAGCTGGTCGAAGACGCCGCTTTCGATCTGTTCGTCGTGCGCGTCCAGCGACGCCTGGAGCTGGGAGAACTTGGCGTGAACCACGCTGCTCGTGAGCCGGGTGTCGGCCACGATCAGAAACTCGGAAAAGTCCCCGGTGGTGCCGCGCACCCGGTAGCTGCCCACGCCCGAGAAGTTGGTGATGTCCTCGAACGTCCCGCCTGCATGGGCCGTGAACAGGCGAAACGAGGGGTCGAAGCTCAGGTTGCGCGTGGAAACATCGATTTCGGCCACCCCGGTGAAGGTGAGGCCGCTGCCGGCAGCGGGGCTCACGTCGAGCACGATCGGGTAGGCCGTGGGAATGTCGATGGACAGAGCGGGCAGGCGGCTCAGCAGCTGCGGGTCGAGGGGGTCGACGCTCGCCGCCGAGACGTCCAGAGCGCTCGCGTTCAGGCCGAGGACGTTTTCGAAGGTCACCCGCACCCGCGCCGTGTAGAGCCCCGCCACGTCCACGTCGATGACGACCTGGTTCCCCTGGATCTGCACCTGGGACACCCCGGCCGGGGCCGCCTGGGCGGACCACGACGCCGTCAAAAGCACTGCGAAGGCTAGTAAAAGTCTCATTTTGTCCCTTCCGGACTCACCAGCTTATCGGGTGCCCCCCGGCGAGACCACCTGTTCGGTCCAAACGCACGTTTTCTCGACAGATAGACGGAAAGTGTACCATAGCGAGCGTTCGCGTCATGACCCGCTTCAAACACCCCGAAGTCCGCCCACTCGGGGGTGAGAACCTTAACCGCCGCCTTTCTTCACTCTACCCCAAATTTTCACAAATTGACAACGGTTTCTGGAGGCTTGCGGGTGCAAAACCCCGGCGAAGCGCTTCGCTCGACCTGCCGGGGCCGAAGCGCCCGAATTGACGCCTGCCGGCACCCGGCAGTAGACTGCCCCGTCATGCCGATGTTGCCGATCGAAGCGAGCCGGCTTCGAGAGCACCACGGGCGCTCCGCCGGGCAGCGGGACGAGTTTTGCCGGCGCCTGGAGGAGGGTTGGGTGCTCTATTTCCCGGAGACCCCGTTCGAGTTTCCCCAGCGGGACGTGCAGTTCCTCCTGGCGCGCCGCCAGAGCGCGGCGGGCTACCACAAGAACATCTCCTACCGCCCCCGCCAGCACGTGATTCGAGGGGTGGACCGCTCCGACACCGAACGGGACCGGCTGCTGGAGGTGATGGGGGACTACAGCCGGCGCGTGCAGGAGTTCCTGAGCGCGCTGCTGCCGCCCTACGCCGGGCGCTGGAAGCTGGACTACGCCTCCTTCCGGCCGCAGCAGGAGATGGGCCGGCAGTTGAAGCAGAAGGCCCGCAACGACCTGCTGCACGTGGACGCCTTTCCGACCCGGCCCACGCACGGGGACCGGATCCTGCGCTTCTTCACCAACATCAACCCCGCCGAGCCGCGCAAGTGGGTCGTGGGACGGCCTTTTTCGGAGATCGTGGGGGAGTACGCGGGGGAAGGGGGGCTGCCGCTTCCGCCGGCCCGGGAGCCGGCCTGG
>JBFGHG010000652.1:0-3078 GCA_041578395.1 Acidobacteriota bacterium | reverse complement strand
GCTGACCTCGGCGCCCGGGGTCCTGGCAGACCCGGACGCTCCCGACAGCCTGGTCTCCCACATGGACCTGCCCCGTCTGGAAGAGATCCTGAAATCCTCGGCCCGCAGCGGCATGCACGCCAAGCTGGAGGCCTGCCGGCAAGCCCTGCTGGGGGGCGTCCCCCGCACCCACGTCATCAGCGGCCTCCAAGGCGACAGCCTGCTGGTCGAGGTCTTCACCAACGAGGGGTGCGGAACCCTGATCGAATCGGGGCCATGAACCAGGGAGAAAACTCCTAGTTGGAGGATTCTCCGGGTCCACTTTCATGTCCGCCGATTCTGCTTTTTCTCCATTTTTGCAGGAGTTTAGGGTGCTCCCGGGAGGGATTGGCCCGCAATTTGCCACCGTGGGGCCCTGGAACGTGCAAACACGATCTCCGGATCGAGAGATTCGGCAGGCAAAGAAATTCTGGAGGGAAAGAATCATGAGAGTGGTTCGCAATTGTTTTCTGATCGCCGGACTCGCAGTCGTGCTGTTGCCCGCCTGCACCGTGGAGCAGACGCAGGAAGCGGAGCTGCCCGACGTGGACGTGGACGCGGAAGCCGGCCAGCTGCCCGAGTTCGAGATCAAGCAGACGAAAGAGACCAAGCTGCCCGGCGTGGACGTGGACGTGACCGGCGGCCAGCTGCCCCGCTTCGACATCGACGGCCCTGACATCGACGTGGGCCTGAAAGAGACCACGGTGAAGGTTCCCAAGCTGGTGGTGGTGATGGAAGAGGTGGACGTCGAAGTGCCCTACATCGACATCGACCTGCCCGGCGAGGACGAAGAAGAGCGCACCGTCAGCGTCGAAATCGAAGTCCCCAACGACGGCTACCAGGTGGACATCGAGGAAGTGCACGCCGTCAACGGCGAGCTGTGGGTGATCTCCCGCGTGAACCCCGGCCAGGGGCTCGAGAAGAAGCACCGCAAGGCGGACCACGTGGTGATCAACGCGCCCGGCGACCTGGACGTCCGTCACTTCGTGATCGGCGACCGGCCCGCGGGCAGCCACAATTCGCAGTATCGCTTCATCGACAGCAAGGACGCGCTCTCGAAGAAGCTCGAGAACGGCAAGCTCATCTACCGCGGCTGATGCCGGCTGCCGAGTCTGTGAGACCCGGAGGGAAGCCTTCCGCTTCCGCCCGGGCCTCACGGATCTCGCCAACGCTTCACCCCTTTCCCGCCCTCCGGACATGCAGCAGCAAAGCAGCGCTTCCCCCGACACGACCGACGGAATCGAAACTCCCCAGCGGACAGGCCTGGCACGGCTCCTGCCCAGCGCCGAGTGGCTGAGCGAGTACCGGGTTTCCCATCTTCCCAAAGATCTCCTGGCCGGATTCCTGGTGGCGGGACTGCTCCTGCCTCAGGCGATGGCCTACGCCCTGCTGGCGGAACTGCCCCCCCAGACCGGGCTCTACGCCGCTCTGGCCCCGGCGCTGATCTTCGTGTTCTTCAGCACCAGCCGTTTCGTTTCGGTGGGGCCGGTCGCGCTGATCTCCCTGCTGGTCGCCGACGCCATCGCCGTGGCTTCCAGCGAGGCGCCCGGCCTGGACTCCGGGGCGATCGCCCTGGTGCTGGCGCTGGAGGTCGGCATCCTGCTGCTGTTGCTGGGGGTGCTGCGCTTGGGGTTCCTGGTCAACTTCGTGAGCGATCCGGTGCTCACCGGCTTCACCAGCGCTGCCGCCATCCTGATCGGGGTGAGCCAGCTGAAAAACCTGTTGGGACTCGAGATCGAGCGGGGCGGATTCCTGGCCACCGTGACCTCGATCGGGGCTCGCATCGCAGAGAGCAACCCATGGACTCTGATCCTCGGACTCGGCGTGCTGGGACTGCTGGTGGCCAACAAGCTGTGGCTCGAACGATGGCTCTCGAAGACCGATCTGGGGCGGCTGGCACGCGTGAGTCTGACCAACGCCTTTCCCCTGGCCGCACTGGCGGCGGCCACCGCCGCCGTCTGGTGGGGCCGGCTGGACCGGACCGCCGGGGTGCAGGTGGTGGGGGACATCCGGCTGGGACTGCCTCCCCTCACGCTGCCCGCCTCCGACCCGGCCCTCTGGCAATCCCTGCTGCCGACCGCGCTGGCCATCGCGACCTTGATCTTCGTCATCGGGGTGGGAATCGCCAAGACCCTGGCGGGGCGGCGCCGCCAGCGCATCGACCCCGACAAGGAGGCGATCGCCCTGGGCCTGGGTAACCTGGCCGGCTCCCTGACGGGAGCGTATCCGGTGGGAGTCAGCTTCAGCCGCTCGGCGCTGGCCTTCGACTCCGGGGCCCGCAATCCCGCGGCCATGGGCTTCAGCGCGCTGGCGGTCCTGCTGGGTGCTCTGGCCCTTTCTCCGGCCCTCCGGTTCCTGCCCACCGCGGCACTGGCGGCGCTGATCGTGTCGGCCGTCTTCGGCCTGGTCGACCTTCGCGCCATGGCCAAGATCTGGCGCAGCAGCTGGGTGGAAGGCGTGATCCTGACGCTCACTTTCCTGGGCGTGCTGCTGGCTGGACTGCAGGTCGGGATCGCCGTGGGCGCCCTCTCCGGCATCGGGCTCTACCTCTGGCACACGAGCCGGCCCCGCATCGTGATCGAAGCTCCCCTGGGCGAGAGCCTGGCGGATTTTCGGGACGCCGAGCGCGACGCCACCGATGAGGCCGCGCTTCCCGAATCGATTCTGGTGGTCCGGGTCGACCAGGACATCTACTTCGGAAACACCAGCTACGTGGAGCAGCAGATCCTCCGGGAAGTGGCCGACCGGGACGAGGTGACCCACGTGGTGATGGACTTGAAGTCCATCAGTCAGATCGATTTCAGCGGACTGGAGATGCTGAAGCGCTTCATCGAGTACACGGGCAACGCCAACCTCCGGGTCAGCTTCTCGGAGGCCAAGCGCCCGGTCGTCGAGAGGCTCCGCTCGCACGGGATCGTCGAACTGGTCGGTGAGCACCGTCTCTTTCTGACCACGCGAGAGGCCGTGCAGGCGCTGCTCGAGCCCTCCGGTGACCCCGGGCCTCAGTCCTGAGAGTAGACCTCCGGCCTGAACTTCGCTGGCCGGAAAGTCGTCCAACTC
>JBFGHG010000651.1:0-3080 GCA_041578395.1 Acidobacteriota bacterium | reverse complement strand
TGCCGTCGAGCGGGCCCCGGGGAAGCCGCAGGACCTGAGCCGCCTGCTCGCGCTGCCGCTGCCTCGCTTCGGCCCGCCGCGCCCGGGTGAGTCCCCCCCGCTGGATCCATCGCAGCAGGCGGTCCAGTTCGCCCAGGTCGAGCCACACGCCGTGGCTGGCGCAGCTGTCCAGGATCACGCCGCTGCGGCGCTCGAAGTTGCGTCGGGTCATGTGGCATTCGCAGACCGGGCAGCGCCGGTAGGCCACTCCACCGCCGCCGCCGGCCGCCGCCGGAGCCTCGCGGCGGACCTCTCCCAGCCAGCCGCACTCCTTTTCCAGCGCCTGTTGCTGCAGGCGGGCGAACAGCTCGTGGCCCATCCACAAGCCGGCGCAGCCGCCGCACTCCAGGACCGTCACTTCGTCCGGCCCCAGATTGCGGCTGACCAGGGGCGGCCCGCCGGTGCAGGCCGGGCAGGCGTACTCGGTGGCTTCTCCCGCAGCAGCCTGCGGCAGGATGGCGAGTCCGCAGGAGTGGCAGAAGCGGGCCTGGTCGGAGATGCGGCTGAAACACCCGGGGCAGATGGTGTGCAGGTCCCGTTCGTGCAGCGTGAAATCGGAAGTGCAGAAGTTGCAGTGCGAGCCCTTGTTCTGCCGGGGCGCCCCACAGGAGGAGCAACGGACCACCCGGGCGTCGTGCGGCTCGAAGCGGGGCACCGCCATCAGCTGGCCGCAGCTGCAGCGGAAGCGGCTGCCCACGGCCAGGTGGCTCACGTCGTACTGCAGGCGGCACTCGGGACAGGCGAGCAGACGGCGCAGATCGGACTGCGGCGGATCGGGTCTGGCGGTGCCGGCGTTTCGATCGTCCATGATCGGGTCCAGTTTGACGCACAGGACAGCTCCGCGCCCGTGACCGCGATCACGTGGCACGGGCATCCCCGCCCGTGATGTTGCAGCGATCTGAATCACGGCCTGGAAGGCCGCGCCACACTAGCTAAGGGATCAGCAACACCTGGCCCAGCACGATGCGGTTGGCGTTGCGCAGGTTGTTGGCCTCGATCAGCGCGCGCAGGCTGGTGCCGAAGCGCTGGGCGATCTCGATCAGGGTGTCGCCCCGCCGCACGCGGTAGCGCGTCGGCTGCGACCGCAAAGTCCCGCCGGCCGGAATCGTCAGCACCTGTCCGGCGTGGATGAGGTTGCGGTTGGAGAGGGAGTTGACCCGCGCCAGCTGGCCGGGGGTGACGCCGAAGCGGGCGCCGATGGTCGCCAGGTTGTCGCCCCTTCGGACGCGGTAGCGGATCGGTTCGGCGGCGACGTTCCCTCCCGCCGGGATGGAGAGTACCTGGCCGGGATGAATCCGGTTGGGGTTGGAAATCGAATTGGCCCGGGCCAGCTGCCCGGTGCTGACCCCGAAGCGGGTCGCGATCGTTCCCAGGCTCTCCCCGGGCTGCACGCGGTAGAGCCGCGACCCGTCGGCCGCCACCTGCGTGGGAGCCGCCCCTCGGGGTTCGACCGACTCGAGCGCCGCGGCCAGCGCCTCCGAGGTCCCTTCCGGGACGCGCAGAGTGAAGCCGGCCGGGACGGTACCCGAGCGCCAGACCCGGGAGCGCAGGGCCGGATTCAATTCGCGCAGCGCGTCCAGCTCGATCCCCTCCACCTCGGTGACGTGGCGCACGGCGTAACTGCGCGGCAGTTGGAAGGTCTCGAAGCGGGCCGGCGGCTCCACCTGCACGGGACCGAAATAGCGCTCCTGGTTGCGCACCACCTCCAGGGCGGCCAGAAACTCGGGATAGAAGTTGCGGCTGGCGAATCCGAAGGAGCGCGACTGGTACTCCCGCGCGATGCGGAGAAAGTTGGTACCGAACTGCCTGCGGGCCCGCTTCATCCCGTTGGTGCCGTGGTTGTAGGCGGTGATCGCCAGCGGCCAGCTGCCCAGCGCGTCGTAGTTGGACTTCAGCAGCCGGGCGGCCGCCTCGGTCGATTCCAGCGGGTCGTAGCGCTGGTCGATCGAGCGGTTGACTTTCATGTAGAGCCGCCCGGTCCCGCTCACGAACTGCCAGAGGCCGACGGCCCCGGCCTTGGAACGCACCTCGTGGCGGAAGGAGGACTCGATGTGCGGCAGCACGGCCAGCTCCGGCGGCAGCCCGTGGCGGGCGAAGATCTCCCCGATCCGGTCCCGGTAGCGCCCCGAGCGGACCAGCCCGGCCCGGAACTCCTCTTTGATGCCGCGTTGATAGCGGATTTGATCGATCAGCGACCGGTACACCCCGGCGTCCGGCTGGTAGCCGAGTTTGTGCAGGCGGCGCACGATCCCGGCCTGCTCCTCGGTGTACTGGTCCTCGGCCAGCCCCTGCGCCAGTCCATCGAGGTGCATTTCCAGGCGCTTCTTGTGGTCTTTGAGGATATCGGACTGGCGTTCCGCTTCCTCCGGATCGAAGGCGATCCCCTGGTCGAAGTGAACCACCTGGTAGATCAGCCGCAGGTCGCGGCGGTCGTGGAAGACCACCTGTTTTTCCCCGTAGCGGGTGAACATCTGGCGCCAGAACTCGATGTCCCCTTCGAAGCCTGCCGAGGGGAAAAGCCCCTCGACCTGTTCGAGCGCGAAGTCCTGAGCGGGCAGCGGCGTGAACGATAGCAGCGCGAGGAAGAGTACGGCTCTCTTCATGACCCCCGATCATAGCAGACATTTCGCAGCGTAGACAGTGTTTTACCTCACTTCCCATTCGGGCTCCGGATCCACCCCCAGCGCGTCGGCCACGCGGTTGATGTAATTGAAGAAGCCCGTGATGTGGACGATTTCGAGGATGGCTTCGTCGTCGAACCCGTGCTCGCGCAGGCCGTCCAGGTCGTCCGGGCTCATCTGCTGCGGGGTTTCGGTCAGCTTGACCGCGAAGTCGAGCATGGCCCGCTCGGCGGCGGCAAGGTTGGCTCTCCGGTAGTCGGTCTTGACGGCCCGGACCGTCTCGGCGTCGGGCAGTTCGGCATGGAGATCCTCTCCATGAGCCTCGATTCAGTAGAAGCAGTCGTTGGCCCGGGAGACCGCCACGGCGATCATCTCCCGCCGGGCCCGCGTGAGCTGCCCGGGCCGCTTCATCAGGGCCAC
>JBFGHG010000650.1:0-3084 GCA_041578395.1 Acidobacteriota bacterium | reverse complement strand
GTTGAGCAGGGCGGCGGCCAGCTGGCGGAACAGGGTGTAGGTCTTGTCGCCTTTCCCCCGGGCCCACAGCAGAGCCAGCAGCTCCTCGCGCTCGCGCACGATTCCGCCGACCTGGAGCCGGCGGCGGGGCCACGCCTCGGGGTGGTTCTTCCAGTAGCCGGGCGTGCCCACTCCCGGGGGATCGGCCGGGAAGTAGCCGAAGTCGGCCTCGAGGTGCAGTTCGCTCTCGGCGAGCGGGTAGGGGCCCCGGGGCAGGTCATACGGCTCGTTGCCGCCCGTGAGTTGCAGCCCCCGCGGCAGGGTGTCCTCCACCACGTCCACGAAGAAGGGGCCGGCGCCCAGGCCCGCGAACACATAGTTTCCCCGCGCTCCCGAATGGTCGGCCGCCAGCTGCACGTCCCGGGAGGAAACCAGCCGGCCGTCGCCGTCCGTGTCCCGCACGAGGCGCAGCCGGACGTCCTCGATCCCCGGCTCGCCGGCGCCCTGCCGGCCGTCACCGTCCGCGTCAAGCCAGACCCTCCCGCCCAGCGTGGCCGAGGGGACTCCCAGCACGGGGACCGAGGGCCGCAGGGCACTCAGATTGGATGCGTCCAGGCCTTCGACCCGGAGGCGGTACTCGCCCGCGGGCAGCCGCGGGACGTAATAGTCGGCCGGGAGCTCCCCGCGGGTCTCGAGGCGAAACTGCTCCCACTCCTGATTGCCGGACGGATTGGGGTTCAGGAAGCTCCCCAGCGGGGTTTCCAGGCGGTAGGTGACGCTGGGGAGGCGGGTCCAGAAGCAATGGCCCGGCTCGCCGGCGGAGTGGCAGGCGGGCAGCGGCGGCACCAGCCGCCCGGGGTTTCCGTCGTCCGGGGGCGCTCCGGTGGGCCGGCAGGGGAAGCCGTCCGCCGCCCCGAGCGCTTCGCCGTCGCCGCGGGCCGCGGTCCCCACCGCCCAGGGGGGCACCGTCTCTCCCTGAAACCCGGCCAGGGTGTTGGGCAGACAGGCCGGCGCGGGGGCGGCGCAGGTGTCCGGGTCCGGCCGGTCGCGCCGGCTGCAGTCCCAGGAGCCGAAGTCGAAGTCGCCGTCCCACACCGACAACGATGCCAGCGGACGCTCCACCTGCAGCCGGAAGTCCCAGCGGCCGTCGTAGCGGGTGGGTTCCAGTTCGCCCAACTCGAAGCGCGGGTACAGGACGGCGGCGTCGGCCAGACTCCGCAGCGCGCCGACGAAGGAAAAGGCGCCGGGGTCGAGGACCAGCTCGGCCGTGGTGCGCAACTTGAAGTTGCTTTCGCTGGCGCCCTCCGGCCGCGTGAGCCTCACTTCGAGCCGGTAGCAGTAACGCTCCTCCGGGCACCCCGAACCCGGCTCCGCCCGTGCCTGGGCGGCGTCCTCGACCCGAACCCCGAACCACTCGTTGTCCGGCATCTCCGGCTCCGGCAGCAGCTGGCCGAATGGTCCCATCTCGAGAAGCCGCGATCCGTCCCCGCGCGGATCCGCCAGGAGTTGGAAGTGCAGCCGGGTGCGGCCCGCTTCCGCCGGCGCTACACGGTCCCAGTGTGGCGGATCGCCCGCGCCCGTGTCACCGTCGAAGACCTCCAGCCGGAACCCGGAGCCCGCGCTGATCAGGCGCAGGCTGATCGAGTCCCCGCCCAGCGTGGCCAACCCGGCCCCGGCCAGACTCAGCATCTTCCCGTCCACCTCGCTGCAGGTGGGAAAACAGTGGAAATCCTCGAGCGCGGCCAGGCGGCACGACGCCCCGGCAGCGGCGAGAATCACCGTCAACACGACTCTCCTGAACATGACGATACTCCTTCCCGAATTCGGACACTCGTCCGGGTAAGGAGTTGGGGAAGCGAGGCATCGGGACGATACCCAGGCGACTAAGAGTGTGACAGAAAACCCGCTTGCTGTCACACCTTTTCCGTCAGGAGCCGCCCACTACGCGCAGGCGCCGGAAGAGGACGCCCAGCGGCCGCCAGTCGTCCGAATCGGGGAGGTGGAGGATGGGGGGTTCCGCGTAGCCGTAGTCGAAGCGCAGCCGGTTGACGGCCCGCACCTGCCCGGCCGGCAGAGAAACGATGTACGGCAATTCCCGCTCCACCAGCGGGAAGGTAGCCACTTCGCGGCCGTTCAGGGAGACCCGCAGCGTCTGCGTCCGGCCCGGCAGGGGCAGCGGCCGGGCCACGATCTCCAGCTGGTGGGGCCGGGCAGGGGCCAGCGGCAAGTCCACCTCCGAAGAGGGCCCGTACGACCACCGGCCCCGGCCTCGCTCCACGCTGTGGCTCTCCACGAACCCGCTCCGCAGATAGAGCATCGAGTCGTGAGCCGAGAAATCGATCACGTCCGGCGGCTCCTGCCCGGCCGCCAGGAAGATCCAGGTCTGCGACGAAGCGCCCGCGGGGGTGAAGCGAGGATCCCCTGCGGCTCGGCTCCCGAAGCGGGCGTCCCCGAACAGCAGCAGCGCCGGGGCCGGTTCCCGGCAGGCCAGCCCCCCGCCGAACATGAACAGCCAGTCGCGTTGGACGCACGAACGCATGCCGCTCTTGTGGAGCCGCAGGAGCACCCCGGCCGCCTCGGGCCACACGCCAGCCGTGGCCAGCCTGGCCTCCAACAGCGCCAGATTCCGGCCCAGCGCCTGCTCCGTCTCCCGGGCCAGCTCCTCGATGGTGCGATGCTCGGGATGTTCCGGCCACTGCTCGAGGCGGCCCGGCTGCCAGCCCTGCTGGAAGTTCAGCAGACAGACCCCGAGAAACGGGACCGCCGGCAGTACGAACCAGAGGTGGCGCAGACGCCGACTCCGCGGCGGACGGCGGGGAACGAACGCCGCGATCACTGCGATCATTCCCACCAGTCCGACACCCGCCACCCAGCCGACCAGATGGTCGTGGATCTCTCCCACGATCCGGCTCGCCGACCAGACCGCCGCGGCCAGGCCCATGAGCGCGAACAGGGCCAGGGAGGCGACCAGGGGGTCCCGGCGGCGGGCGCGGGCAAACCCCCAGATCAGGCCCGCCACCAGCAGGGCCGACAGCCAGGGAGAAATCGAAGCGCCGGGTGTCCACCCTCCGAAGAGGAAACCGGTCAAGCGCGGAGCCACGGCCG
>JBFGHG010000649.1:0-3085 GCA_041578395.1 Acidobacteriota bacterium | reverse complement strand
GGACGGTGCAGGCGCCGCAGACGCCCAGGCCGCAACTGAGCTTGGTCCCGGGCAGCTTCAGGTGCTCGCGGAGGATCCACACGAGCCGGGTATCCGGCGCGGAATCGGTGGAGACGCGTTTCCCGTTGACGTGAAAAGCAATAGCCATGAGTTTCCTCGTCGTCGAATCAGCACATCGAACTTCGCTTCATGGTGAACGCCGGGCGCGACAATTTCAATCCCCGAACGGGAATTCAGGCTGCCTGGAGGGTTTCGGTCGCCCACCCGAGCAACGTCGCGCCGGATCGCTCCTGCGCCCTCTGAGGTATCCTGTATCGATACGCACCCGGGGACTTCTTCGGCTTCGGTTCCTCCTCGCCGGCGTTTTCCTCGCTGTTCCAGCGGGCGAGGCCGGCGTCTTGAACACCCCACCGGCCGTCCGAACCGACTCGGGCTCCGTAGTCACCAGAGACCGGGACGGCAGGCAGCGTTCGCGGGCGGAATGGACGATGCGGCAAGGTGGAATCCGAAGGCGCCGCGATGGTGCGTTTCACCGAACAGGGAAGCGGGCGTTACAGCCCGTTCACCAGGCCGGTCCGCTGGCAACTGGAGGCCTACTGGACGCTGGAACCGCGCTACGCTCCCGCCCGTTACGAGAAGAGAGTCTCGGATCTGGACGGCAATCTAATGCTCACCGAACGCCGCACTTTCGATTGGCGGGAAGGCACCGTCCATTTTCAGCGCATCGACCGGGAGGGCGGGCGCGACGTGGACCGGGTGCTGCGGGTGCCGCCGGACACGCTGACGGCGGAGGGCCTGGCCGTTGCCCTGAGGCACCTCCCGTTCCAGAGCCCCCGCCCCGTCCGGGCCCACTTCTTGAGCGACGAGCCGAAGCTCT
Organism: Acidobacteriota bacterium; assembly: GCA_041578395.1. Lineage (GTDB taxonomy): Bacteria > Acidobacteriota > UBA6911 > RPQK01 > JANQFM01 > JBFGHG01. Next base: position 2,208 of record JBFGHG010000649.1, on the reverse strand, counting down.
ACGAGGTGACGTTCAAAATCAAGGGGATCGAACCGATCGCCACTCCCGGCGGCTCGTCGGACTGCTACAAGGTAGAAATGGACTTCGACCTGGGCCTGTTCAACCTGCTCGAGGCCTTCATCCCGGACACCGCTTTGTGGTTCACCACCGCCTCCCCCCATCTCTGGGTGCAATACCGGGGGCTGGAGAGCGGCCGCGGAACTCCGGTCGTCACCCGATCGGCGCTGTCGGGAAGTTGACCGAGCGCCTTCTTCAGCGTCTTGACCGGTCCCGGCCTGATTGACACAATCGCACCCGTGAAAGTCCTGCTGGCCACCGACGGGTCGGACCGGGCGCGGGCCACTGCCGACCTCCTCTACCGGCTCCTGCCTCCGCAAGCCGAGGTGGTGCTGTTGAGCGTCAGCGGAGACTCCGAGCTGCCCACCGACGAGGTGGCCCCCGGCGCCCTGTCCCAGTTGCGGGACGCCCTGCAGGGGGAGACCGAACGGCTGCTGGCCGCCGAGGTCGAGCGGCTGGAAGAGGCGGGCCACGAAGTGCAGGTGATGATCCGCCACGGGGACGCGGGGGACCAGGTCACGCGGGCCGCCGAGGAGGTGAAGGCCGATCTGCTGGCGGTCGGCTCCCGGGGGCTGAGCCCCTTCAAGGAGTTCCTGCTGGGCAGCGTGTCGCAGCGCGTGATCCGTCACAGCCCCTGTTCGGTGCTGCTGGGCCGCCCCGACCAGCAGGAGGAACCGGGCGGAAGGGAGGGCCGCGAGGCACTGCGAATCGCGCTGGCCATCGACGGCTCCGACCCCTCCCGCGCGGCCGCCCGCTCGCTGGCCCGGCTGGCGCGCCACCACCGGTTCGAGGTCCACTGCGTGACGGTCTTGCCGGCGCCGCGCGACTGGGGCGTCGACCTGGCGCGCCACGCGTCCGACGCAACCCGGCGGGACCGCGAGCGGGCGGCCCAGCTGTTGCGGCAGACCTGCGCCATGCTGCAGACGGCCGGCGCGCCGACCTCCAGCCACCTGCTGGTGGGCTCGGATCCGGCCGAGGAGCTGATCGAGTACGCCCGCGGGCACGGCTGCCGCCTGCTGGCCATCGGCAACAAGGGCCTCAGCGCGGTGGACCGCTTCCTGCTGGGGAGCGTTTCGCACAAGATTGTGCACTACGCGACATGCCCGGTCCTGCTGGTCAAGGGGACGGGCCTGGTGCGAGCCGTTTGAGGGTATAATCCGGACATCGTGCTGATCCTGCGCCGCATCGAGGCTCGCGTCCGCTCCGCCGCATCCTCGACGCCCGGGGTGCTCCTCCTGCCGGCCCTCTTGTCGTGCGTGGTGGCCTCGAGCCCCCTGTGCGCCCAGTCCGCGGCGGACTACCAGCAGCAGGCGGTATCGCTGCTCGAGCAGCAGCGTCAGCTGGAGGCGCTGGCAATCCTGGAACAGGGCCTGGCGCGCTTCCCGGACGCCCCCGAACTCCTGCTGCAACGGGGCGCCCTGCTGTTGCGGCTGGGCCGCCTGGAGGAAGGGGAGGCACAGCTGGACGCCGCCCTGCGGCTGGTTCCGGAAGATCCGCGCATCCTGCGAAAGTCGGCCGAGTCGCGGCTGCGGCAGGGACGGCTGCAGGAAGCCATCGAGCTGTTCCGGCGTTCAATGACCCGCCACGGGCCCGACGCTGAGTCGCACTTTCAGCTGGCCTACACGCTGTTTCTGCGCGGCTCGACCGGAGAAGCCCTCGAGGAGGCGAGGGCCGCGGTGACGGCCAACGCCGTGCAGCCCGACTACCGGCGTTTCCTGGCCTTTCTGCTGAGTCTGGCAGGGGAGGCGGGGGAGGCCTACCGGCAGCTGCTGACCGCCCACCGGCTCGATCCGGACGACCCGCAGACGCTCTACCGTCTGGCCGCGCTCGAGAAGGGCCGGGGGCACCTGGGGCAGGCCCTGGAGTTCGCCGAACTGGCGCGCGAGCTGGACCCCGAGAATCCCCTCTACCAGCAGCTGCTGGCGGACCTGTTCGAGGAAGCGGGAGAGGCCGAGTCCTCCCGCCACTGGCGGCGGCGGGCGGCCTCCCTGGAGCGGGCGTTTCTGGTCTACTCGCGGGCGCTGGGGCTGGCGCGGCAGGACCGCGTCCGGGAGGCGACCCTGCTGCTGGAGGAGGTGACCACCGAGAACCCCGAGTTCGTGTCCGGGCTGTCGATGCTGGCTCAGCTCTACCAGCGCCAGGGGCTGGACG
>JBFGHG010000648.1:0-3093 GCA_041578395.1 Acidobacteriota bacterium | reverse complement strand
TGGCCGAAGAGAACCGGCGCTTCGTGGGTGTGCTCTATGCCGGCCTGATGCTGACCGGCGAAGGTCCCCGGGTGCTCGAGTTCAACGTCCGCCTGGGCGACCCCGAAGCCCAGGTGGTCCTGCCGCGGCTGGACTGCGATCTGCTGGAGGTCTTCGAAAAGCTGGCCGGCGGCGACCTGAAAGACCTGAGAGTCGGCACCAGTCCGCAATGTACGGCCTGCGTCGTGCTCGCCTCGAAGGGGTATCCGGGCGCCTACCAGACCGGTTTCGAAATCTCGGGCCTGGAGCTGGCGGCGGAAGTGAACGGGGTGGTGATCTTCCATTCCGGCACGGGCCTGCGAGACGGCCGCGTGCTGACCCGGGGAGGCCGGGTCCTGGCGGTCACGGCGCAGGCGGATTCCCTGCTGTCGGCGGCCACGTCCGCCTACGAGGCGGTCAACCGCATCCACTTCGAAGGCGTCCACTACCGAAAGGACATCGCGATCAGACTATGAAAGTCGCCATTCTCATGGGGAGCAGTTCCGACCTCGAGGTGATGCGGGAAGCATCGAAGGTGTTGGATTCGTTCGGGGTCGCGCACGAGATGAAGGTCCGGTCGGCGCACCGGCTGCCGGCGGAGACCGCGGAGTATGCCCGGACCGCCGAAGAGCGGGGGATCGAGGTGCTGATCGCGGGGGCGGGGGCGGCGGCTCATCTGGCCGGGGTGCTGGCGGCCCACTCGACGCTGCCCGTGATCGGGGTCCCGCTCGACTCCAGCGCGCTGCAGGGCATGGACGCCCTGCTGGCCACCGTGCAGATGCCCGGCGGGATTCCGGTGGCCTGCATGGCGATCGGCAAGGCGGGAGCGAAAAACGCCGCCCTGTTCGCAGTGCAGATCCTGAGCCGCAAGGACCCCTCGCTGGTGGGCCGTCTGAAGGAGTACCGGGAAGAGATGCGGCGAAAGATCCTGGCCGAGAATCCCTGAGGGGGTCCGTGGAACGGCCTTCCAGGCCGTGATGGCCTCGCTGGCACCGGAATCACGGGCAGGATGCCCGCGCCACTCCTTCAGGAGTCCAGCACCACCATGGCGACGGCGTACTGCTCGGCGTGGGTGATGGTGACCATGGGGCGCGACGCCCCCGACTCCTCGTAGATCTCTTTGGCTTTGCCGTGCAACTCGAGGACGGGCCGGCCCATTTCGCCGCGGGTCACTTCCACGTCCTTCCAGCGGATTCCGGAGGACCAGCCGGTCCCCAGCGCCTTGAGCGCCGCCTCTTTGGCCGCGAATCGCCCCGCGAAGTGCTGGAACTTGTTCTTGTGCTCGCTGCAGTACTGGATCTCGCGATCGGTGAAGACGCGCTTGACCATCGAGCTGCCGTTGGTCAGAGCACGCTCGATCCTCTCCACCTCGACGATGTCGACCCCGATCCCTACGACCATGCGCTGTGCTACCCTTCCTGCCCATGTTTCGCGAGGTGAAGCGGCGGGGAATCTCCTATTTCGCCTTCACCGAACTGGAGGAAATTCCGGGCCTGATCCACGCCTTCACGTCTCGCCAAACCGATCTCACCTTAACAGATGACGCGCGGCCCTCGGAAGTCGCGTCCGACAAGCCGAAACTGCTGCCGGCGTTGGGCGTGCACCCCTCGCAGACGCGGACGGTCCGGCAGGTGCACTCGGACCGGGTGGTGGCTCCCCGCGAGGACTGCTCCCCGGCTGCCGACGGGCTGCTCGTGACCGAGCCCGGCCAGTTCGCGATTGTCCGCACCGCCGACTGTCTGCCGGTGCTGGCGGTGGCGCCGACGGCGCGCGCCCTGTGTCTGGTGCACGCCGGCTGGAGGGGGACCCGCGATCACATCGTCCGGGAGGGAGTCGAGCGGCTGCTGGAGGCGACGGGCTGCTCGGCCCGCGAGGTGACGGCGGCGTTCGGGCCCTGCATCCGGGTCTGCTGCTACCAGGTGGGGGAGGAGGTCCTGGAGCAGTTCTCCCGGCGGGGTCACGACCTGGCGCGGGTAGCGGAGGGCCGGATGCTCGATCTGGCGGCGGCCAACCGGGCCGACCTGGAGTCGCTGGGCGTGGGCCGCATTCTGGACGCCGAGCTGTGCACCTCCTGCCGCTGCGACCTCTTCTACTCCTACCGCAAGCTGGGCGACCGGGGACGCATGTGGGCGCTGGCCGGCTTTCGCCAGTAGGTACTCCAAGGCGTGGCGCGGGCATCCTTGCCCGCGATTCCGGATCACGGCCTGGAAGGCCGCGCCACGCAGAGATACTCGCCGTCCTCGCCCCCGATCTCCACCTTCAGAATCCGATTGGGAACAATACGGGAGTCCACTTTCACTTTCAGGTAGTTGCCCGAAATCGCCACCCGCTTCCCCTCGTCCAGTTGATCCAGCGTCAAGACCGGCAACTGCCGGGCCACGAAGCTGCGGCGAAAGGCGCGGTTCTTCCGTTCCGAGAGGCGCCGGAACTGCCGCGCCCGGCGGCGGATCTCGGCGGGGTCGACCTTCTCCGCCATCCCCGAGGCGGCCGTCCCGCTGCGGTCGCTGTACGGGAAGACGTGCAGATAGGTGAAGGGCATGCGGCGCACGAACTCCAGGCTATCCCGATGATCGTCCTCCGTCTCGCCCGGGAAGCCGGCGATCACGTCGCTGCCGATGCCCGCTTCCGGGAGGAGTTCGCGGATCTCTTCGACGATGGCGGCGAAGCGGGCCGTGTCGTAAGGACGCAACATCCGCCGCAGGGTGCGGTCGCAGCCGCTCTGCAGGCAGATGTGGAAGTGGGGCGCGATCCGGCCTCCGCTTTGGGCCGCCAGCGCGATGACCCGCCGGGAGAGCTGCATCGGCTCGATGGAGCTGACCCGCACCTGGGCCAGCCCCCGGATCTCCAGCATTTCTCGCAGCAGCCGGTCCAGCGGGAAGCGCGGTTGCAGGTGCATCCCGTAGGTGCCGATGTGGATGCCGGTCAGCACGACCTCCTGGAACCCCTCGGCGACCAGCTCGCGGACCCGCTCGAGCACCTGCTGGGGCGGCACGCTGCGGCTGGGGCCCCGGACGGCCGGGATGATGCAGTAGCTGCACTTGGCGTCGCAGCCGTCCTGGATCTTGACGAAGGGGC
>JBFGHG010000647.1:0-3101 GCA_041578395.1 Acidobacteriota bacterium | reverse complement strand
GGACATGCGGGGCTTTTCCTTTGGGGGGACGTGGCGCGCTTCCAGCTGCTGTTTCGACCCCTGGTTTAGATACCACAAAGCCCGCGGGGGTGTCGAACCGGCGGGTCGTCGGGCGGACGGCAATGCCTGGTCTGAACGCCGGCAAGTTTCGTCACCCTGAAGGCTCACTCCGTTGAGGTTACCGTCGAGCGCCGTGAGCAGCCCGCAGGCACTCGATTCTCGGCCGGGGTGGTGCGCAGGGGAAGCTGTCCCGAGAACGGCTGTTCGGGCTTCTTCCCTTCTTTCGCGCACAGCTCCAGGCAGGCGTCGACGGCGCTACGGAAGAAGGACTCGAGCTCTCGACGCTGCGTCTTTCGAACTCGACCGCTCCGGGAAGCGGCTGGCCGAAGATCGCCTGCAGAGCTCCACGGTGCCCGCCGGTCACCTGCCGATGATATCGTTCAACGATAAAGTGAGGACGCGCCTCGAGAAGACCATGAACAGTATGAGATTCGACGAGCTGCCCAGGAAACACCAGGAACTGCTCGGCGCCGCTGCCGAAGCGATGGAGACGGCCTACTCCCCCTACTCCGGCTTCTGCGTGGGCACCGCGCTGCGCTGCCAAGACGGCACGATCGTCACCGCTTCCAACGTCGAAAACGCCGCCTACGGCTCCACCATCTGCGCCGAGCGGATGGCTTTGGGCCGGGCCAACGCTCGGGGCAAGCGGCGCTTCGCGGCCGTGGCGGTGATCGCCCGCGGACGCGACTTCCCCACCCGCGAAGTCACTTCCCCCTGCGGGGCCTGCCGGCAGATGCTGTTCGAAGCCGCCCAGCTTTCCGAAGTCGACCTGGAAATCGTGATGGCGACCACCAACCAGGACAAGATCGTCGTGGCCACGATCGGCGAACTGCTCCCGCTCGGCTTCGGACCCGACGACCTGGGCGTAGACATCGGACGGTACCGATGATGAGTCGTACCTTCCGCGCTGGCTCCCTGGTGGCCGTACTCTGGCTGGGAACCGCGTACCCCCAGTCCGCTGAGGCCCCCGCCTGCCGTACGCCGGAACTGCAGCAGGCCGGCTTCCTGGTGAGCCACTGGGCGTGGAGCGTGCGGGAGCCGGATACCGGACGGGTGAAGGAGGGCCGGGCCTCCTGGACCCTGGAAGTCCGCGGCTGCGTCCTGGCGGGCCGCCTGCAATCCGAGGACTTCGAGGAGTTCCGCCTGCTCGCCTACGACTCGCGCAGCCGGCAGTGGGATCTCGTCGCGGCCGACTCGCACCACGGCAACCTGGTTCGGATGAGCGGCGGCGCGGCGGGCGACGGCCTCGAATTCTTCTCCACCAGCTCTCGGAGCGGCAGGCTGCTGCTGGACCGGATCACGATTCGCCCGGCCGGGGACGGTACGGTCCGCTGGACGTTGGAAACTTCGCGCGATACCGGCGCCAGCTGGATCCGGCTGGTGGAAGAAGAGTTTCGTCCGGCTACTCCGCCCGCCGAACGGTGACGGAATCGTCCCGGGTGGCTCGCCGCGCCGGAACAAAGGACGCCGCCAGGGCCACTCCGATCAGCAGCGCCGCCAGGAGACCGCAGGTCACCCGGGCCGCGGAATCCACAATTCACGATCGGACCGCGGTGACGCCGAAAGCCTCGGCGGCCATGCGAACCGTCTCGAAGCCAGCCTCCTTCAACCCCTTCACGACCCGGCGGGTGGTACGCCCTCCCGCGCCGCTTTCCGGGTTGCCGGCGTAGTGGAACAGCCTCCCTCCCGGCGCCAGTACACGGTGAAGCCGGCGGTAGAACTCGAGCGAGTAGAGCTCCCCAGCCAGGCTGAAGGTGGGAGGATCGTGGATCACCGTCAGGAAGGAAGCAGGCTCCAGTTCGCCGGCCAACCGGAAGCTGTCGCCGATTCTCCGCTCGATCCGCGGATTCTCGAACAGCTCCCGAGACCAGGGGTTGAAGCGGGCCAGCTCGAGCATCGCCGGGTCCAGTTCGACGGTCAGCACCCGGGGCGCCGTGCGGGCCGCCGCGATGGCCGTGTAGCCCAGCCCCGTGTTGGTGTCCAGCACCGCGCCGCGCGGCGCTCCCAGTGCCTCCAGTTTGCGCCGGGTGTCCTGCTCGGGCGTCACGCCCTGAATACGGTGCATGGTGAACCCGGCCACCAGCGCGGTCGGGGCCCCGGCCGTCGGCATCAGACTGCAGGGACGCTGCGTCTCCTCCGAGAAGATCTGGATCTTCCAGGGGCCGTCCGGCTCCAGCAGAAAGCAGCCGTTGGTGGACTTCGCGATGCGGCGCAGCTGCGGCCAGCCGACCGGCATCCCGCCCGGAAACTCCACCCCGGCGGCGCTCAGCCGAACCGTCACCTGGCTCAGGCCCAGATCGGGCGAAACGCGCGCCTGTTCCCGGTGTTGCCGGCGTGCTTCGAGCAGCGGCCCGGCCTGGAAACGCGAGAGGACGACGGCCCGCTCAGCCGGCGGCATCGAAGCGTTCTCCCGCCTGGAGCTGCCAGCCGTTGACGAAGTCACGGGCTGCGAGGCGGCGGCGGTTGGGAGGTTGCAGCTCCCGCAGCAGCAGACTCGTCCCCTCCCCGCAGGCGACCCGCAACCCGGCCTCCTCGATTCCCAGGACGGTGCCCGGCTCCCCGCCGGCGCCCGCTTCTCCCGGCAAGCGGCTGCACCAGAGCTTGACCCATTGATCGCGCAGCCGCGAGCGGGCGCCCGGCCACGGGTTGTAGGCGCGAATCCGGTTGTGGACGTCCCCAGCCGGCAGTTTCCAGTTCAGCACGGCCTGATCAGGAGAGAGGCGCGGCGCCATGCTGGCCTGTCGATCGTCCTGTTCGACGGCCTCGATGCGCCCGCCCACCCAGCCGGGGATGGTCTCGGCCAGCAGACGCCCCCCCAGCCGGGCCAGGCGCTCCGAAAGTTCGCCGGCCGTCTCCTGGGGGCTCACATCCACCGTCTGCTGAGCCAGCATGTCGCCCGTGTCCATCCCTTCGTCGATCCTCATGATCGTCACGCCGGTCCGGCTGCAGCCGTCCAGCAGGGCGTGAACGACCGGCGCGGCGCCCCGGTAGCGGGGCAGCAGCGAGGCATGCACGTTGAGCGTTCCGAAGGGCGGGATCTC
>JBFGHG010000646.1:0-3114 GCA_041578395.1 Acidobacteriota bacterium | reverse complement strand
CTGGTGATGGTCCGGGAGCGGACGGCCGAGGGGGAGGTCCAGCCGGCCGCCTACGCCAATCTGCTCGAGTGGCGGCGCGAGGCGCGGACCTTCGTCGATCTGGCCGGCATGATCGCTCAGAGCGTGAATCTCACCGGCGAGGGCGAACCCGCCCGGCTGCGCGGGGGCTTCGTCTCGGACGGGTTCTTCCGGGTGGCGGGCGTGTCGGCTCTCCATGGCCGTCTGTTTCAGCCCGGGGAGGACCAGCCGGGCGGCGAGCGGGTGGTGGTGCTCTCCCATCCGGTCTGGACCAACCGCTTCGGGGGCGACCCCGGCCTGCTGGGGCGGCGCCTCGAGCTGAACGGCGAGCCGTTCACGGTGATCGGCATCCTTCCGGAGGAGTTCTCGTTTCCGATCGACTACGCCGGGATCTGGCTGCCGATGGCCTACGTGACGCAGGACCTGGAGCGGGCCTGGTGGAACTTCGGCCGCATCCGCCCCGGAGTCGACCTGGAGCAGGCCGAACGTGAGCTGAATGCCATGCTGCCCGGGCTGGCGGCCCGTTTCCCCGAGCTGAACGCGGAAGTCCAGCAAGTCCAACTGGAGACGCTCCACTCGAGGCTGGTGCGCAGGATCCGTCCCACGCTCTGGATCTTCCTGGGCGCGGTGGCGCTGGTACTGCTGATCGCCAGCGCCAACGTGGCCAACCTGATGCTCTCGCGGGGATTGACGCGAGAGCGGGAGCTGGCGATTCGTACCGCGCTGGGAGCGGCCCGCTGGCGAGTGGTGCGGCAGCTGCTGACCGAGGCGCTGCTGCTGGCGCTGCTGGGTGCGGGGGTGGGACTGCTGCTGGCCCAGTGGGGAGCCGGGCTGTTCCGGCCCTACTTCGAGTCGTCGATGGGCTGGGCCGCCCCCGGTCTGAACCCGACCGTGCTGGCGTTCACCCTCCTGGTGACCACGGGTGCGGGAGTGCTGGCGGGGCTGGCGCCGGCCTGGCAGTTTTCCCGGCCGGACCTGGCTCCGGCGCTGAAGGAAGGAGGCCGCTCGCTCACCCCCGGTCGACGACTGCGCTGGCTGAGCAACGCGTTCGTGGTGGGCCAGGTGGGACTGGCGATCGTATTGCTGGTCGGCGCGGGTCTGCTGTTGCGCAGTTTCAGCCTGCTGCTCGGAGAGAGCCCCGGCTTCCGGCCCGAGGGGCTGCTCACCCTGGAATACCGGATCCCCGAGGGACGATATCCGTCCGAGGCCCGGCAGGTGGCCTTTCACGAGGAAGTGATCGAGCGGGTTCGCGCCGTCCCCGGCGTCCGTTCCGCTGCCCTGGTCCGGCGGCTCCCCTTCAGCTACAACCGCGGCTTCGTGCCCATCCGCCGCCCCGATCAGCCGGAGCCCGCCCGCGGGCAGGAGGTGTGGGCCTTTCGCAACGAGGTCGGCGAGGACGCCTTCCGCACCCTGGAGATCCCCGTGCGGCGAGGGCGGGCCTTCCAACGGGCAGACGGCTCCGGCCGGTTCGCCGTGGTCAACGAGACGATGGCCCGCCGGCTCTGGGAGGGAAGCGACCCGATCGGCCGCCCCGTGCTGCTTGCAGACGAGTCCTTCACGGTGATCGGCGTGGTGGGCGACGTCCGCTATTTCTCGCTCGAGGACGAACACACGCCGCAGGTTTACCTGCACACGGCTGCACGGCCGTCCATCTTCACGGCTCTGGCCATCCGGACGGCGGGGGAGCCGATGGACTACGCCGGGCAGGTGCAGGCCGCGATCTGGGCGGTGGACCAGAATCAGCCGATGTGGAAAATCCGCACGGCTGACTCCATGATCGACTCCTCTTTCCTGCAGCGGCGAATGACCCTCGGCGTGCTGGCCGCTTTCGCGGCGGCGGCGCTGCTGATGGCGGCGGTGGGGATTTACGGCGTGCTGGCCCATGCCGTCAGCCGGCAGTCGCACGAACTGGCCGTGCGCATGGCGTTCGGGGCGGGCTCCGAGGACGTGGTGCGGCTGGTGGTGAGACGGGGGGTGCTGCTCGCGGGGATGGGTGTGGGACTCGGTCTGCTGGCGGCTGTGGCCGCCTCGCGGCTGCTGGGAAGTCTGGTCTTCGGGATCAGTACCACGGATTGGCTGACCTTTGCGGGGGTGACGGCGGTGTTCTTCGCGGTGGCGCTGCTGGCCTGCTACCTGCCGGCCCGCCGCGCCGCCCGGGTCGACCTGGTGACCCTGTGGCACGGGCATCCCTGCCCGTGATTCCCCTGCCACGAATCACGGCCGGAAGGCCGTACCACGAGTCGAATCACGGCCTGGAAGGCCGTGCCACGCGCACCTGCACTTTCCGGAAGTGGACCCGGCTCTCCGGGTCGTGACCCTGCAGCGCCACGGTCCCGCTCGAGAGCAGCCGCTGGGTCATGTCCGCCGGACGCTCGGGGTTCTCCGGCTCGGTGTAGTCGACCAGCGTCTCATCGTTCACCCGGATCACGATCCGCTTGCCCGACACGATGACGTGCTGCCAGAACCACTCCCCGTCGGCCGCCGAGGCTTCCATGACGTCGTCGACGGCGTAGAGGCTGCCGGTCTTGCGGGGGTCGGCGTGGGTGTTGTTGATCTGCGCCTCGTACCCTTTGGCCGGCCAGCCTTCCTCCTGGAACTCGGTGTGGAAGTACATCCCGGAGTTGGAGCCCGGCTCGGTCATGATCTCGGCCCGGAACTCGAAGTCCGAGAAATCGTGACCGCCGACCGGGCCGGTGTAGAAGAGATGGGCGCGCGGTCCGTCGGTCACGATGGCGCCGTTTTCGACCCGGAAGGTGCCCGGGTTCTCGCTGGCCCTCCAGCCGTCCAGCGTGCGGCCGTCGAACAGGTCGATCCACTCGCCGGCCGGCGGAGATTCCGCGACCTCGGCCGCCTCCGAAGGTTCCGGCTCCGGGCCGGCGCCGGAACAGGCCAGCCCGGCGCCGACCATCCACAGCACGATCGTCATGTAGGTCCTCATGGCCGACCATGCTACTCGGGAAGCCGGCCGAAGGCCACTTTGGTGCTGGATCCATGAACCCAGCCGCCGCCTTTCGACTCCAAGCTGAAGGCGACGGAGGAACCGAAATGGGGATTCTACGTTTCTCCCGGACCCTGCCCTGGTTGGGGCTTCTGCTT
>JBFGHG010000645.1:0-3115 GCA_041578395.1 Acidobacteriota bacterium | reverse complement strand
GGGGAAACGGTAGCCCAGGTTCTCCAGGGTGAACTCGAGCCGCCCGGCCAGCTGGACGCTGTTTCGCAGAGCCCGGGGCTGATCGGCGAACAGCTGCGCCATCCGCTCCGGAGACAGCAGCCGCCGCCGCGCGTTACGCCCCAGCAGCCGCCCCGCCCTGGCCAGCGGCGTCTTGTGCCGGATGCAGGTCAGGACGTCCTGCAGCCGCCGCCGCTTCGAGGTCGCGTAGCGGACGCCCCCCGTCGCCAGAAGCGGCAGCCGCCGCCGCCCCGCCAGCGCCACCAGCGCATGGTTGAACCACTCCTGCTCCCGCTGCAAATGCCGCTGCATCTGCAGGTAGAGCCGCCCGTCGAACCAGGCCGACAGCCGGTCGGCCACCCGCAGCATCTCCTCCCATCCACCCCGGCGCAGACCCGCCCAAAGCGGCCCTTCCTCTCCCCCCGTCAGACAGACCAGCCCCTCGGCGAACTTCTCCAACTCGTCCAGCCGGGCCTTCCCTTCCCCCTTGGGCGAGCGCAGCTGCAGCCGGGTGATCAACCGGCACAGGTTCTGATACCCCCGCCGGCTCGAAACCAGCAAAGGAATTCTGCTCCCATCCTCCAAGACAATCCGAGCCCCCACCAGCGGCCGAATCCCCACCTCCCGGCAAGCTTTATAGAACCGAGGCGCCCCATACACCCCATTGGTATCGATCAAAGCCAAAGCCGGATATCCGAGGCGGGCGGCTTCAGCAGCCAACTCCTCAGGCGAGGAGGCCCCTTCGAGGAAACTGAAGGCACTGCGGACATCCAGTTCGATAAATCTCAAATCTCAAATCTCAAATCTCAAGTAAATTCCAATGTTCAAATTGCAATGTTCAAACCCGGCATCTCAGTCGTAGATGCCGTCCAAAAACCACACCTTCCTCCCCGGCTCCCCAAACACCCGATAGACGCCCCCACCCTTCAACTCCACATCCCACTCCTCCCGGCACCCCGGAGAGGGCCCCTCCGCTCCTTCCACCTCCGGCCACCACTCGCCCGAGGTCTTCCAGGGGCCGGCGCAGGCAACGATCTGATCGGTCCTCAACCGGGTGGGTTGCGGGGGGCGGATGCGGCGCAGCGCCAGCTGGATTCGCGCCGGAGCATCTCCCGAATCCCCGTTGCGCCGGGTGACGTCGAACTCCGCCAGCACGGCCGGGTCGGGGTGGTGGGAGTCGCGCTCGGCCGGCGCCCCCAGGTTCTCCTCCCCCAGCAGGGCCGTCAGCCGGGCCAGCGTGCGGGGCCATTCTTCGACGCCCGGTCCCGAGGGCTCGAGCAGCGAGGGCTGCAGGACCAGCTGCGACGCCGGGCGCGCCTCGACGAAGACCCGCTGGATGGGGGCCTGGGGCGGGTCCGCCTGCAGCTTCAGGCGCAGCAGCGACAGCAGCGTCCGCGGCTTGCGCATGGGGTAGGCCAGGGGGACGTCGCGCCGGTAGCGGGAGCCGTCCGCCAGGCGGAAGACCAGCTGCAGCAGGTCGGTGGCCAGACCCCGCTCGGCCAGCCGCCGGCAGAGGTGCTCCAGGATGTCCGCCAGGGCGAAGGAGAGCGGCTCCAGGCCGTCCAGCTCCCAGTCCAGCTCCTTGCTGGCCTGGAACCTCGGGGGTTCCGGCTGCGGCTGAAAGGGCTCGGCGTCCTCTCCCCGGGCCAGCTTCTGCAGCCACTCCCCCGGCGCTCCCAGCCGCGAGGCCAGTTCCTGGTCCGGCAAAGCGGCCAGTTGCCCCAGGCTGCGGATCCCCCAGCGCTGCAGCGTCTCGAGCGGCTCGCTCAGGTCCTGCTCGGTGTACAGCGCCAGCAGCGGGACGGGAAGAGGCGCCAGGAAGGCGGCGGTCCTCTTCCCGGACACCCGGCTGCCGGGACGGGTACGGGCCGCCAGCAGGGCCGCCACCCGGGTGGACGCCGAGGCGTAGTGGAGGGTGCCGGACGCCACCGCCTCTTCCAGGATGCGGTCCAGGGCCTCCTCTTCGAAACGGGGCGACACCGTCAGCAGCACCGCGCCGCTGGGATGCAGGGCCACCTGCGGGGAGAGCGAACGGGCCAGCCGCAGCGTCTCTTCGGGCCGGGAGCTAAAGACGGCTATGAATCGTGCAGCGGCCATGACTCTTCCCCCGGCTGGGACGGACGTTCGCCGAGATCCCCCACAGCAGCCGGGCGTGGTGCGGCGCCGAATCGCTGCCCGCGGGGACGCGCCAATGGACGGCGGGCTGCTCCAACTCGAGAACCAGCGAGGCGGCGCTGCCCGAGCAGGCCGCTTCGGCCAGCAGCAACAGCAGCGTGGACTTGCCCCGCAGCAGCCTCTTGAGGCGGTGCCAGACGCTGAACGACGTCCGCCCGAGGGCGCCGCTGGACACCGTGGGAGAGGCGGGCTGCAGGTCCAGCACCACCACGCCGAAGCCGTCGCAGCGCACCACGATGTCGGCCGCCTCGAGGGCGCTGCGGATCCTCCGCGAAGCTTCCGGCTGGCGGTGGCGCAACCAGAACATCCGGCCCGGGTCGACCCCCGCCCGGCAGGCGGAGGCCGGATCCAGGCAGTCGAAGGCGTCGACGTAGGCCACGAACTCCCCCCGGCGGGTGGCTTCGGCCAGGATTCGCATCAGCAGGGAGGTCTTGCCGCAGGAGGAAGGCCCCGTGATCTCCGAGATCTTCCCCCGCGGCAAGCCTCCTCCCAGCAAGCGGTCCAGCGGTACCACCCCGCTTGCCAGGAACTCCCGGGCCGCCGGGGCGTAGACGGCCTCCCGCGGAATCGAAATCGCCAGTTTCGAGAGAGAGCTCACGGACATAGTTTCACCTTTTGTTCACCTATTATGGCGAGGCGGCAGGCAGGAGTCAACTGCATGAACGAACAGGAGAGGTCAGCCCCTCACAGACGGCTGTGGGTGCCGTCGCAGTAGGGTTTGTTGTCGGACTGCTTGCACTGGCAAAGGGCCATGCGGCGGTGGTTTTCGACGGTGAACTCGATCGGCTCGATGCCGGTTCCGGCGTGGGAACCGTCGCAGAAGGGCTGGTCCTCGGAACGGCCGCAGCGGCACCACCAGTAGGTCCCCGGTTCCAGTTCCAGGACGGCGGGGCGACGTTCGGCGATCTTCGGTTCGGTCATC
>JBFGHG010000644.1:0-3116 GCA_041578395.1 Acidobacteriota bacterium | reverse complement strand
CGGGAACGATCAGGACTCGATTTCGACCGTACGCCGGACGGTCGGGGGAGTCAAGGGCCGGGAATCGCCCGCCACGAAATTCCCGGCGCCGTCGGAGGGTTCAATTGGCCTTGTTGGCGAGCGCCTCGAGGACCTGGCTGGCTCCCCACAGAGGCACGCGCACGTAGACCCGCTCGTGATCGGAGTTCACGTCCACCACGAGGTCGGAGTCGGTCGTGTGCACCAGCACCGATTCGTGGCGATCGGTGACCTCGACCAGGACCGTGTCGGGGTAGGCCGCCAGTTCGTCGGCCACCAGCGCCGCGAGTTCGCTGGCCAGCTGCAGGTCCCCGGCATGCTCACCGAGATGGCTGGTGGGAACGAACCCGGCCGCGACCCGGGCCAGCGCCAGCGGCACGGGAATGGTGAAGGAATCACCCCCCGGCCATTTCTCCTCGACTCGAACGACGACGGTGCCGTACTGCTGCGTCGCCACCCCGGCCCCCACGGAAAGCCCCAAGACCCCCGCCAGGGCCCCCACTCCAAGCTTCATCAACATCAAGTCCCTCCCAGGGAGTTGTGCGGCTCACGCCGGCGTACTCGATTTCTCGTTCGTTATTGGTTGTTCTCGTCGATCCAGACTCGCACGTGCGCGTCCTCGGAGTCCACGCTCACCAGTTCCTGCTCGGGCTCGGCCCGCAGGGCTTCCAGCGCGGCCACCAGGTTCAACTCCTCGCCGCTGCCTGCGAGCAGGGCGTCCACCACCCGGACCGGCACGCGGACCTGGACGCGCTCCTTGGAGCTTTCCTCGGTGTCGACCCGCAGGTAGTCCCCGTCGATCCGGACGGCCACGTTGGCCTCGGGGGACTGGATGGTGGCCAGGTCGTAGCTGCCCTCGGCCTTCAGCTGCTCCCAGATCTCGCGCATCTCGGCGACGGAGATCTCGTGCTCGTCCCAGTGGACGCCGTGGCGGCTCATGTGCTCGGGGGCCTGCCGCTCCAGGATGGGCAGGACGGTGGACACCAGCGAGAGGGGAATGTTGACCTTGACCTGTTCCTCATTGTCGCTCTCCACCCGGACGTGCAGCCAGCTGGCACCCGCCAGCGGCAGGCTGGACAGGCAGAAGAGCAAAGCGATTGCGATGAAGCGTTTCCAGTGCATCGGCGAACTCCTTTCGCCTGGATGAAACGGAGCGGGCCGGGGAAAAGTTCAATCGGCGAAGATCTCGGAGACGGCGATGGGGAGGCCAGGTCGTGCTCTTCGACCATCCTGCGGACGATGAAGTGGAGGTTGCCGACGATCTGCTGGTGGACCCAGTTCGGACAGGCGACCATGACGAGCTCTCCCTCCAGCAGCTCGTAGCGGGCGTTCTCCGGCCAGGGGATGTCCTTGTAGTCCTCCTGGGTGAGGCGGGCACGCTGCTGCGGTTCGGTCATGATTTCTCGTCGCCCGTGCGCCCATGATTGTGTGCCCGGGCCGGACGGCCCGTCCAGCGCCTGTGCTACCATGGCGGCGTGGCCGCGGCACTGCTGGACGACCTTCGGATTGCGGGGCGCCTGGTGCGCAAACGGGGCCTCCCGGTCAACCTGATCTTCTTCGTCACCTCCAAGTGCAACCTGCTGTGCACGCACTGTTTCTACTGGGAAGAGCTGAACAAGCCGAAGAACGAGCTGTCCCTGGAGGAGATCGAGCGGATCAGCCGCAGCCTGCCCAACCTGCTCTCGCTGTCGCTGACCGGAGGCGAGCCTTACCTGCGGCCGGACCTGCCCGAAATCGCCGAGGCCTTCGAGCGCAACTCGCGGGTGCGCAACATCCAGATCCCCTCCAACGGCCTGCTGGTGGACCGGACGCTGACGCGCGTCGAGGAGCTGCTCGGGCGGGTGCGACGCGCCCGCGTCTCGACGGGCGTGTCGCTGGACGGCCCCGAGGAGATCCACAACCGCATTCGCCAGAACCCGCGCAGCTTCGAGCGGGCCCTGGAGACGCTGGAAGGGCTCAAGCGGTTGAAGCCCTCCTTCCCCAACCTGTCCGTGGGGGTCGCGCTGACGGTGTCGGCGGCCAACCAGGACCGGCTGGAGGAGTTCTACCGCTACGTCTCCGACAAGCTGCAGCCGGACGCCATCACCATCACGCTGACGCGCGGAGACCCGATCGACCCCTCGCTGAAGGAGGTCGACCTGGATCGATACTTCGAGTTCTCCCGCAAGGTGATCGCCTACCGGCGCGCCCACCGCATCTCCGACGGCTGGACCGACCGGCTGGTGATCGCCAAAGAGGAGGAGACCTACCGGCTGGTACGGGAAGCCTCGGGCGCCACCGAACGTATTTCTCCCTGTTACGCGGGAGACCTGATCGGCATCCTGAGCGAGACCGGCGAAGTCTACCTGTGCGAGACGCTGGACCGGACGATGGGCAACGTGCGTGACTTCGACTGCGACCTGGCGCGGCTCTGGCGCTCCCGCGAGGCCGCGGAGGCCCGCCGCTACCAGCACCAGCTCGGGTGCCAGTGCACGTACGAGTGCGCCATGAGCGTCAACACGCTCTTCAACCCCCGCCGCGCTTTGCGAATCGCTCGAAACGCCCTGTAATCGTCCGGATGGTCTCGGGTCAGGGGGGCTTCCCGAAGCACCGCTCGAACGACCCGTCCCTCTGCGTCCGCGTTCTCAGTGGTCCGCAGCTGCCGGCACGCTGACGATGAAGGGCTCGATGACCTCCACGTCGATGCTGATGCCCGCCCCCGCATCCAACGGGGTGTTGGGATTCAGGTCGGTCTGCGCGGTGTAGACGGCGGCCACCGGCAGCCTCTGGTTCATACCGATGTGGACCATACCCTTCAGAAACGTCTCGGGAGGAACGCCCACCATGTTCCAGATGTCGATGCAGTCGACTTCCAGGACCCGGCGGGACGCCATCCAGACGTTGAAGGCCGGCGGAACGGGCGGATAGGGCGGGACGGTCCCCATCCGGTAGTGCAGGGCGACCCTCTTGGCCGCCGGCATCCCCGACGGCGTGTAGTTGTGGATGTTGATCGCCGTCGCATAGTTGCCCGGTTTCAAGGGCGTCGTTCCCTCCTCCGGAGGCAGGTCGGGAAGGACCCCGCAGGTGAATTTAACCATGTACTGAACCGGGAAGGAGCT
>JBFGHG010000643.1:0-3117 GCA_041578395.1 Acidobacteriota bacterium | reverse complement strand
GATGACGGAGGCGCGGTCCCGCCGCTTCTTCGGGCGCTTGCTGGAGCGAATCGAGCCCTACCGGAAGGAGGGAGGGGCGGTCGAAGCCCACTTCAAGCCCATCGCGCAGCGTTTCCGGGGGCCTTCCAGCGCCCACCGGGCGATCGCCGTGGGAGAGGCGGCCGGACAGGTAAAGACGACCACCGGGGGCGGTATTTATTACGGCCTGCTGGGGGCCGACCTGGCGGCCGAGGTGGCTGCCGGGGCGTTGCGGCGCGATTCCCTCGAGGCCTCGGACCTGCGCCCCTACCAGCAGCTCTGGGAGCAGCGGCTGGGAGGCGAGATCGAAGCCGGCTACCTCTACCGCAAGGCTTTCTCCCGCATGAGCGACCGCCAGATCGACGCCCTCTTCAAACTGGCCGCCTGGAATGGAATCGTGCCCCTGGTCAAGCGCAAGGCTCGCTTCGACTGGCACCTCGAGCTGCTCGGGTCGCTGGTTCGGCACGCCCCGATCCGCGCGCTGCTGGGGCGCCAGCTGGATGTCGTCCAGGCGCCGCCGCAGCCGGAACTGGCCGCCGACCGGTATTGACGAGATCCCCTGAGCAACATGGAATCGACTGACTCGCTTCGGCAATCCGAGCTGCCGGAGATCGTTATCCGCCCCCGGGAACGCTTGGGTGCGCCCGACCTGCGCGAACTGTGGGAATACCGGGAGCTGCTCTACTTCCTGATCTGGCGCGACATCAAAGTCCGCTACAAGCAGACGGTTCTGGGAGGAGCCTGGGCCATCATCCAGCCCTTCTCGATGATGGTGGTCTTCAGCCTCTTCTTCGGCAAACTGGCCGGCCTCGACTCCTGCGGCGTCCCCTACCCCATCTTCAGCTTCGCGGCGCTGGTCCCCTGGGCGCTGTTCGCCAACGGCCTGACGCAGTCCTCCAACAGTCTGGTGGGGAGTGCCAACCTGATCCGCAAGGTCTACTTCCCGCGCTTCGTGATCCCGCTCTCGAGCGTCCTGTCCGGACTGGTGGACTTCGCGCTGGCTCTGCTGGTGCTGTTCGGAATGGTCGTCTACTTCGGCCAGCTGCCGGGGTGGAACCTGCTCTGGCTGCCGCTGTTCCTGCTGCTGGCGCTGGTCACGGCGCTGGGCGCCGGGCTCTGGCTGTCGGCGCTCAACGTCCAGTTCCGCGACATCCGCTACACTGTGCCGTTCCTGACCCAGATCTGGCTCTTCAGCACCCCCATCGCCTATTGCAGCACCGAAGTCCCCGCCGCCTGGAGGCCCCTGTACGGCCTCAACCCGATGGCGGGGGTGGTGGACGGGTTCCGCTGGGCGCTGCTGCGCGACTACCAGACGTCGCCCGACCCGATGCTGGCCGTGTCGGTGTTGGCCGCCCTGGCGCTGCTGGCCAGCGGCTGCTACTACTTCTGGCGCATGGAGCGGACCTTCGCCGACATCGTTTGACCTCGACATGACTCCCATCGCCATCCGAGTACAGGGCCTGGGGAAGCGCTACCGGATCGGCAGCCGGGAGGCGAGCTACGACACGCTCCGCGACTTCCTCTCCTCGGCCGTGAGCTCTCCCTGGAGGAGGCTCTCGGCGGTGCTGCGGGGCGAGTCCGCCGCGGCGGCGCGGCGCACGCTGTGGGCGCTGAAGGGCCTCGACTTCGAGGTGCGCGCCGGCGAAGTGGTCGGAGTGATCGGGCGCAACGGCGCCGGCAAGAGCACCCTGCTGAAGGTGTTGTCTCGGATCACTCCTCCCACCGAAGGGCGCGCGGAGATCCGGGGGCGGGTCAGTTCGCTGCTGGAGGTGGGAACCGGCTTTCACCCCGAGCTGACCGGCCGCGAGAACATCTATCTGAACGGCGCCATCCTGGGGATGGGCCGGGCCGAGATCGCCCGCAAGTTCGACGAAATCGTCGACTTCGCGGAGGTGGGGCGCTTCATCGAGACGCCCGTGAAGTTCTACTCCAGCGGGATGTACGTGCGGCTGGCCTTCGCGGTGGCCGCTCACCTGGAGCCGGACATCATGCTGGTGGACGAGGTCCTGGCCGTGGGGGACGCCGCCTTTCAGGAGAAGTGCCTGGGCAAGCTGAACTCGGTGACCCGGCAGGGGCGGACGGTGCTCTTCGTGAGTCACAACATGGCGGCGGTGCGGCGGCTCTGCTCGCGGGCCATCCTGCTCGAAGAGGGTCGGGTGGGCGCCATCGGCGAAGCGGCGGCCGTCATCCATCGATACCTGGCCAAGGTGCAGGGCGCCGCCATCGGCCGGCTGGACGAGCGCCGGCGGGAGACTTCGCGGGGCGAGCTGCAGGCCGTCGCCTTCCGGGCCGCCGCCTCCTCGGGCGGGCCTCCCCGCTCGGCCTCTCCCGCCGAGTTCCGGGTCGGCTACCGGTCGTCCGGTCGGGTGTCGCACCTGCACGCGGCGGTGGCCGTCAAGGATCCGCTGGGGGTCACGGTCTTCGTCTGCAGCACGCGGATGAAGCGCTCCGCACTGCTGGACCTCCCGCCTTCGGGAGAGGTCCGCTGCCTGGTCGACTGGCTGCCGCTGGTCCCGGGCCGCTACTTCGTTGACATCAAGCTGACGGACGGGACGGACCACACGGACCTGGTCCGGGAAGCGGCCGCCTTCACGGTGCTCGACGGCGGGGAGAGCGGTTTTCTGGAGTACCCCACCCGCCACGTGGACGGCAGCATCGTGGTGCCCCACCAGTGGGCGCCCGTCCGGGAGGGCGAGGCCGGGCCGGGGGAGTGGGACGGGGAGGACGTGGAGATGGCGCTGACGGATCGGGAAGATCCGGCGCTGACCTGAAGCGATGTCCAGCCGGTTGCGCAGGAGAATCGAGCACTTCCGCCAGGACCCGTGGGGGAGCGTGGCGCGGCGGGCGGGCTACGAGTGGTTCTGCTGGCGGGCCCGCCGTTTCTGGGCGCGGCAGCCGTGGATGCGGGACTTCCTGGCGGCCCGGCCGGCTGAGGCGTTCCCGCCCGACTACGCCGACCTCTGGTTCCTCTACCGCACGGTCCGCCGCCGCCGGCCCCGGCTGGTGCTGGAGTTCGGCAGCGGCTGCTCGACGCTGGCCCTGGCGCTGGCGCTGCACGAGAACCGCGGCGAAGGGGGGCCCGCCGGGCGGCTGGTGTCG
>JBFGHG010000642.1:0-3122 GCA_041578395.1 Acidobacteriota bacterium | reverse complement strand
GAATCACCACCACCGCCGGCACCTTGTCCGCCGATTCCGGATAGGCGACGAAGCAGGCGACCTCGCGGCCGTCGTGGCCGACCGTCACCCACTCGTGATGGCGGGGGGATTCCTCCAGCTGGCGAAGGGCGAAGTCCTGGGCCGGCAGCCAGCCCGTCAATACCGCCGTCAACACCGTCATTCGAAGCGCAGCAGTCATGGTGTCCTCCTGCGGCCCGAGAGTAGGCGGCGCGGCGGGTCATTGCAAGGCCCAACCTGCCTCGGATGCCAGCGGCCCGCGCGGTTCGTCGAGCAACCGCGCCCGGGAGCTGGATTTCCACTTCGCGTACGACCGGCGCGTCCAGGCCGGCCGCTTCCACGGCAAGCCGCGCGGCCGAAACTGGCCTCCGAAATCGAAAATTTCCTCGCCGGTTGACACGCCTCGAAATAGGACTATACTGGTCCGAGTTGAAATTGAGAATGATTTTCAATTTCAGCATGGGAAGGTCAGAAACTCGGAAGCTCGGAACGCAATCTCACGACGGAGTTGGACGAAATCATGCGCATCTTCAGGCGATTCGCGGGTTGGTTGACGTGCCTCGTTCTCCTCGCCGCCACGGCGGTCCTGCCGGCCGCCACAGACCCCCCGGGACGGCTCTCGGGAATAGTGACCGACGGCGAGGGCACCCCTCTCGAGGGGGTCCGCTTGACGATCGAGTCGGAGGGTGACCCCCTGCTGGAGGCCACGACGGATCCGGCGGGTGCCTTCGTCTTCCCCAACCTGGCGCCGGGAGAGTACCGGCTGGCCGCCCAACGAGAAGACTTCCAGGCCGTCGCCGAGTCGGTGCTCGTGAACGCCGGCGTGACCACGCGCCTGGAGGTGACGCTGCAGCCCACGGCGCGGCTTCGCATCCACGACCGGGTGATGGTGATCGGGGACGCCTCCACGGTCGGCGAGATCCCCGGTTCGGCCCACTACCTGGGCAGCCGCCAACTGCGGCAACTCAAGTCCGACTTCGACGACGTGCAGCAGCTCCTGCGCCAGGTCCCGGGCCTGAACTTCCAGGACGAAGAAGGCTACGGCCTGCGCCCCAACATCGGCATGCGCGGCTCGGGATCGGAGCGCTCCTCCAAGATCGCCGTCATGGAGGACGGCGTGCTGATCGCCCCCGCCCCCTACGCCGCTCCCTCGGCCTACTACTTCCCGGTGGCGGGCCGCATGGAGGCCATCGAGGTACGCAAGGGCTCGAGCCAGATCAAGCACGGTCCGCAGACCACCGGCGGAGCGCTCAACCTGGTCTCCACCCGCATCCCGGACCGCTTCGGCTTTCGCGGCAACGGCGCCTTCGGCGAAGACTCCACCGGCAAGCTCCATTTCAACGTCGGGGATTCGCGCAAGCGCTTCGGCTGGCTGCTCGAGACCTATCAGATCGGCACGGACGGCTTCAAGCAGCTGGACGGCGGGGGCGACACCGGCTTCGACATCCAGGACTACCTGGCCAAGTTCCGGTTCAACACGGGCGGCGACGCCTCGATATACCAGGAACTGGAGCTGAAGGTGGGCCACACCAGCCAGACCTCGCGCGAGACCTACCTGGGCCTGACCGACGAGGACTTCCGCGCCACCCCGCTGCGCCGCTACGCCGGCTCGCAGGCGGACGAGTTCGTCTCGGACCATCAGCAGTACCAGGCGCGCTATTTCGTGGCGCCGCGTTCCAACCTGGACCTGACCACCACCGTCTACCGCAACGACTTTCACCGCAACTGGTACAAGCTGCAGAGCGTCCGGGGCGTATCGCTTCCCACCCTGTTCGGCGATCCCCGGGGCCACGCGGCCGAGTTGGACATCGTGCGGGGCGCCTCGAGCGAGGCGGACGCCCTGTCAGTGCGGGCCAACAACCGCGACTACTACTCCCAGGGGGTGCAATCGGTCCTGGGCTGGCGTCGATCGCTGGGCGGGACCTCCAACCAGTTCCAGTTCGGCTTCCGCTTTCACCGCGACCAGGAAGACCGGTTTCAGCACGAAGACGGGTTCCGGATGCAGGACGGCCGGATGCAGCTGACCAGCCGCGGCGCGCCCGGCAGCCAGTCCAACCGCGTCTCCGACGCCGAGGCCTGGGCTCTGTACGTCCAGGACAAGATCGACTGGGGCCGCTGGAGCTTCACGCCCGGGGTCCGCTACGAGAACATCGAGCTGACCCGCACCGATTTTTCCGGAAGCGACCCCGACCGGTTCGCCCCCACGCGCGTCCGCACCAACGACGTCCAGGTGCTGATCCCGGGGCTGGGCGTCAACTACCGGGTGGGAGGGAAGCTGGACTTCTTCGGAGGAGTGCACAAGGGGTTCTCTCCGCCGGGCCCCGGATCGACCGAAGAGACGCGCTCCGAGGAGAGCCTCAACTACGAGGCCGGACTGCGCTGGAGGAGCCGTCTCTGGAACGTCCACCTGGCGGGGTTCTTCAACGACTACAGCAACCTGCTGGGAGCCGACACGCTGTCGGCGGGCGGCAGCGGCGAGGGCAACCTCTTCAATGGCGGCAACTCGCGGGTGTCCGGCCTCGAACTCTCGGGAGGGATTCAGTTGGACGAGCTGTGGAACACCAGCGTCCGGCTGCCGGTCCGCTTCGCCTACACGCTGACCGACTCGGAGTTCCGCACTTCGTTCGAGAGCGAGTTCGAACCCTGGGGAAACGTGCTGGCGGGCGACGAGATCCCCTATCTGCCGCGCCACCAGTTCTTCGCCAGCCTGGGTCTGGAGCGAAACCAGTGGTGGCTGCGCAGCGAGCTGATCTACGAGAGCCGCATGCGGACGGTGGCCGGCCAAGGCCCCCTGCTGCCGGCCGACTCGACCGACTCGCGGCTGCTGGTGAACTTCTCGGGGGAATACGATCTGCCGGGCCTCTCCAGCGACCGCTGGCGGACCAGCCTCTACCTGTCGGTCCGCAACCTGACCGACGAGGCCTACATCGTGGCGCGGCGCCCCGCCGGCGCCCGGCCCGGCCTGCCTCGGACTCTGCTGGGCGGGCTGCGCTTCAGCTTCGGCCAGTGACAGCCGGTGGTGGGACGGACATCCCTGCCCGTCATTCGAAACGCCGGCCTGGAGCCCTGTGCCGCGGACCGGAACAGTCGCAACCAGGGGTCGT
>JBFGHG010000641.1:0-3135 GCA_041578395.1 Acidobacteriota bacterium | reverse complement strand
CCCTGCACGGTCCAACTACTAAAGGGATAGAAGATGGGCGTCAGATAGCGTTCGTGAGTGGGCAAATCCATCACCACGTGCAGGGCGTAAGGCAAGGCCAGCCAGAGCCGGCGCCTCGCCCCCAGCAGGCCCGCGGCGGCCACGGCCAGCGCCAAAATCACCAGGCTGTGCGTCCACACGTAATAGCGGTGGTAGGCGTCGATCAGTTCGGGCGGCAAGGGCGGCCCGTCGGCCCTCCAGATCCCGTGCTGGCTCCCGATCCAGAGCCCTTCCCGGCCCTTCTCGAGGATCTGCTCCGCCTTGGAGGGGAGGAAATAGAGCAGGTCGGGCGCGGCCCCCGCCAGGGCTCCCCAGCGCGCTTCGGCGGGGCTTCGCCAGCGGAGAGCCGCGTATCCCCAGAGCGCGTGCGAAAGAACATCCATGCGGACCGCCTCCCATTTTCCGGGATTTGTCTGGCATCCCGGCGGACAGCCTATATAATCCACCAAAACGAAGAAACGGTGTGGCGCACTGGAGGTGTGGATGTCGGGGAACTATCGCATCGAATCGGAGGATCGCCGGGGAGTCCGGGTGTACGTACTGCGCTGCGGCGAGCTGACCCGGGCCGAGATCGCGCCCGCCTGGGGCAACAACTGCTTCGCCTACAAGTGGCAAGGGGTACCGGTGCTCGAGCCGGTCGACTTCGAAACGCTGGCCGCCAAGCCCACCAGTTACGGCATTCCGATCCTGTTCCCCTACCCCAACCGCATCCGCGACGGCCGCTTCACCTTTCAGGGCCGGCAGTACCGGCTGGACCCGCCGCGGCACGGCTTCGTCCGGGACAAGCCCTGGAAGGTCACCGCGTCGGGGGCGTCCCAGGGAGAGGGGGCCTGGCTCTCCTGCCAGTTCGACGCCCGCGACTACCCGGAGCGCATCCTGCAGCAGTTCCCGTTTCCCTTCACGCTCACCGTCACCTACCGGCTGTTCGAGGACGCGCTGGTGATGGAGACGGAGGCGGAGAACCTGGGGACCACGACGATGCCCCTGGGGCTGGGGACGCACGCCTACTTCCGGCGGCCCATCGAAGGGACGCTGCAGGTCCCGGCCAACCAGCGGTGGGCGTTGGAGGACAGCCTCCCCACCGGGGAGCTGGTGGAGGTCGAGGACCTGTTCGACCTGCGCGTTCCGGTGAACGTGGCGGCGCTGGATCTGGACGACATCTACACCGATCTGGAGGCGGCCGAGGACGGGACCGTCCGCTGCTCCCTGGTGGACCACCGGGAGAACATGGAGACGGTGGTGGAATTCGACGAGGAAGAGTTCCCCGAGGTGGTCGTCTACACGGCGCCCCTGCCCCGGCGCGCCCTCTGCATCGAGCCCTACACCTGCCCCACCGACGCCTTCAACCTGGCCTCGCAGGGGATCGATTCGCATCTCATTCGGCTGCCGGGGGGCCAGAAGATCGACTGGACGATGCGCATCCGCGTTGGGGTGGGATAAGAAGGCAAATCTCAAACTGTCAAATCTCAAATCTCAAACGGTGTTTCGGAAGATTGGATTTTTGGGTTCGGTGCGCTTTCTGGTAGGATTTAGTCTAGGCTAAAAATCTGAGGCAATCCCATGAAGAAGAAGTTTTCGAGGCGGAGTTGGCTGGGAGGCTCGGCCGCGGTGGCGGCGGGGCTGGCGGGGAGCAAGGCCGCGCTGGGGCGCAAGGCGGAGGCGCCGGACCGGGCGGGTTCCCATGGGAGCCATCCGCATTTGCTCAGCGCGGTGGGGGAGGTCGACCTGACGCGGTTCGACCCCTCCAAGTTCCTCTACGACTTCGACTACGGGAAGGCGAGCACGCTGGACGACGGCCGGACGCTGCGGGAGTGGGAGGTCGTGGCGGTCGATCAGGAGATCGAGATCGCCCCCGGCGTGTACTTCCCGGCCTGGACCTACAACGGGCAGGTGCCCGGCCCGACGCTGCGCTGCACCGAGGGGGAGCGCCTGCGAATCATCTTCCGCAACGCGGGGAGCCATCCGCACACCATTCACTTCCATGGCTTCCACCCGGCCAACATGGACGGGGTGTTCGAGATCGTCCAGCCGGGCGGCGAGTTCGTCTACGAGTTCGACGCCGAGCCGGCCGGGCTGCACTTGTACCACTGCCACGCCGTCCCCCTGAAGCGCCACATCCACAAGGGGCTGTACGGGACCTTCATCGTGGACCCGCGCGAGCCGCGCGCCGAGGCCCACGAGATGGTGATGGTGATGAACGGCTTTGACACCAACTTCGACAGCGAAAACGAGATCTACGCCGTCAACACCGTCGCGTTCCACTACCAGAACCACCCCATCCCGGTGAAGCTGGGCGAGCTGGTGCGCATCTACCTGGTCAACCTGCTCGAGTTCGACCTGATCAACTCGCTGCACGTCCACGGCAACTTCTTCGACGTCTACCGGACGGGGACGCGGCCGGAGCCGGACGAGTTCACCGACACCATCATGATGTGCCAGGGGGAGCGGCACGTCCTGGAGCTGCGCTTTCCGCACCCCGGCAAGTTCATGTTTCACGCCCACCAGAGCGAGTTCGCCGAGCTGGGCTGGATGGGCCTGTTCGAAGTGGGAGAGCCGGCGTGAAGACCTGGATGTGGGGCCTGCTCCCGCTGGTGCTGCTGGGGATTCTGCTGGCGGTTTTCTTCGCCTACGGACCGCTGGGCGTTTTCCGCGCCGCTTTTCCGCCGGTGGAAGAACTGACGATCGAGCGCGCGGTGCTGCCGGAGCCGGACCGGATCGTACTGCACGTGGTCAACGGCGGTCCCAGCCCGGTGACCATCGCCCAGGTGCTGGTGGACGACGCCATCTGGCAGTACACCACCGAGCCGGAGGAGAAGACGGTCCCCCGGCTGGGTCGGATGAGAATCACGATCCCCTACCCCTGGGTGGAAGGCGAAGCGCACGAGATCGTGCTGCTGACCTCGACCGGCCTGACCTTCGATCACACCATCGAGGTGGCGACGACCTCGCCGCGAGTCGATGCCACCTACCTGTGGACCTTCTCGCTGCTGGGGGTCTACGCGGGCGTGATCCCGGTTTTGCTGGGCCTGCTCTTTTACCCCTTCCTGCGCCAGCTGGAGCCGCGCTGGCTGCACTTCTTCCTGAGCCTGACGGTGG
>JBFGHG010000640.1:0-3141 GCA_041578395.1 Acidobacteriota bacterium | reverse complement strand
GCTGCGCAGCTCGCCGCGCCGGGCGCGCGCCGCGTAGATGCTGACCTTCGACTCCCGCAGCGCCTGCAGGATCTGTTCCGGCATGTGCCGCAGGGGACGCTCGGCGAAGTCCTCCAGCAGCAGCAGCCGGTAGTCGGCGCCGGCGGCTTCCAGCTGGTCGGCCAGGGCGGCTGCGATTTCCAGCGCCTCGGTGTCGGCGATCAGGGTGGCCACCTCGCCGGGCTCGACGCGCAGGCAGACTTGCACGGCATTGAAGGCGCCCTGGCTCAGCGAGGGATCGTAGTCGTGATCGAGCTTTTCTCTGGCTTCGGGCATGCGCATCGGATCGTCCTCACCCCCGCACGGGGCCGCGCACCGATTCCACCACGAACTCCCCCCAGTCGATGTTCAGCTCCCCGTCGCGGTGCAGTCTGGCCCGCTCGATGGCCAGGTTGGCCATGTTCTCCACGATCCACTCGAAGTTCTCCGGCCCCACCGACTTCACGTCGGCGTCCGGCGCCGGATTGCAGAAGTCGATGGCGTAGGGCACTTCGTCCCGGATCGCCAGCTCCACGGTGTTCAGGTCGTATCCCAGCGCGCGGTTGAGCGTGAGCACGGCCTGCTCCATCTGGTGGTAGCGCTCCGGCGGGATCTCGCCGGGCTGGCGCGAGTACTGTTCGAAGAACGGGCGCCGCGGGTCGTACTCCATGATCTTCACGTGGCGGCGACCCACGCAGTAGCAGCGGTAGTAGGCCGAGAAGCGGATCTCCTCCTGCAGCATCATGACCAGCGTCCCGGTCTTTCCGTACACCTCGAAAAAATGCTCCCGGTTCTCCACCTTGTACACGTGCTTCCAGCCGCCCCCCGAAAAGGGCTTGAAGAAGGCGGGAAAGCCGATGTACTCGAAGATGCCGTCCCAGTCCAGCGGATAGGCCAGGTTGCGCATCGACTTTTCGGTGGTGTCGGCCGGGTGCTGGTTGGAGGGGAGCAGGACCGTCTTGGGGACCGCCACGCCGATCCGTTCCGCCAGCGCGTTGTTGAAGAACTTCTCGTCGGCGCTCCACCAGAACGGGTTGTTGATCACGGCGGTGCCGGTCAGCGCCGCGTTCTTCAGGTAGGCCCGGTAGAAGGGAATGTCCTGCGAGATCCGGTCCACCAGGACCGCGTAGCCGCACGGCTCGGCCTGGATGACCTTGTCGACCCGGGCGAACTCGGCGGTGATGCCTGCTTCTCCCTTGCCGTTGATCCGGTCCACGAAGGCCTGCGGAAAGGTGTTCTCCTGCCCGAACAGGATTCCAATCTTCTTCATTGCACAACACTCCCGGTTCGAGGGTGATGATAGTCGAGAAACCGAGATTCTACCATGCGTACGTGGCACCGGCGTGGAAGGCCGCTTCATTTCAAGCCGGGTGCTTCCGAAGCGCCAGCAGCAGAAACGCGGCCGAGGCGCCCACGGCCAGCCCGATCAGCAGGGTTAGCCAGGACAATCCTCCCAGCACCCCTCCCAGCCCGCCGGGGCGGGCCTGGAAGTCGAGTCCTCCCAGGGGGACCTCACGCCCGTCGGGGTCGACCAGGGCGATTTCCAGCCGCAGCGGCTCGGACGAAGCAGGGGCCGAGGGCAGCCGAAAGGTCCACTCGGCGGCTTCCCGCGGTGCCAGCCGCTGCTGCGCCTCTCCCTCAACCAGCGCCGGCTGGACGCCCGGCGAGGCGCCGCTCCAGACGGCCCGGACGCTGGTCCCTTCCGCCAGCGCGCCCCACAGGCGCCGTTCTTCCTCGCTGAACTCGACGGTGTCGGGAGAGACCATCTCGAAGCGGACCCGAAAGGGTTCCGCGGCCGGGTCTTCCACCCGCAGCGTGGCCAGCTTCCGGTCCAGCAGGCCGACCTCCACCAGCGCGGCGCCCTCCGCGCCTTCCGGCTGGCGGCGCAGGGTAATCGCCGAGGCCAGCTGCAGGGCGGACTCCAGCGCCTCTCCCTTGCGGCGCGTCTCGAGGTAGCGGCTGTTGAGGCCCTTCCGGTCGGAGGTCAGGGAGCGAAGGTCGTCGGACAGCTTCTTCCGATCGGCCTCCAGCGTCTGCACCTCGGCCGACTTCTGCCGGTTTTCTTCCTGCAATTGGGCCGTCTGCCGGCGGGCCTCTTCCAGTTCGCCGGCCAGCGCGGCCCTCTCGGCCTTCGCGCCCTGGATCGCCGTGTCCAGCGCGGCCACCTGGCTGCTCAGTTCGTTGCGGCTGCCCGTCTCCGCGTCCAGGCTGCCCAGGAGCCCGGCGATGCGCGATTCGTACTCCTGCTTCTGGCGCTGCCAGTTGCGCGAGCCCGACTCCGTTTCCTCGAGCCGTTCCCGGAGGCTGTCCCGCTCGTCGAGCAGCTCGTTGCGCTCGATTTTGAGGGAGTCTGCTTCGGCCTCCGCTTCGCGGACGCGCTGCACGAGCCGCCCCGACCCCGATTCCGCCTCGTTCTTGGCCCGCTCCGCCTCCGCCAGCTGCTGGCGCAGGCCGGCCATTTCGCGGTCGCGCTGAGCCAGCAGCCGCTTGTTCCGTTCGAAGTCCGGGTTCTTTTCCGAGATCGTCTGGATGACGTACTCCCGGGAGGTGCCGGTGGTGGTGGCGAACTGCTCGATGAGCCGGTCGAACTGGTCGGCGATGAAGGTCTCCTTGGCGGCGTCGATCTCCTTGTAGTCCACCCCCGCGGTGAACGTGAATTCCAGCGCGCGGTCGAACTGGCCGCCCTGCGGGAAGTCGTTGGTGAGCCGGGAGGAAAACTGAAAAACGATCTCGGCCTCGCGGCTGAAGTCCACGGCGGCGATCTTGAAGCGGATGAACTCGTCCTTGAAGTTGAGGTCGGTGATCCGGACCTGCTCTCCCACCTTGAAGGCTACCGGCAGCCCCAGAGTGCTCCCGTCCAGCTCCGGCCGCGGCTCCACCTGGACGGTCTGCCGGAAGCCGTGCACCGGGATCTTCAGATACATGGCCCGGTTCTCGTATTGCCGCAGGTAGTAGTTCTGCATCTCGCGGCTGATGCCGGCCTGCAGGCTGGTTGAGGCCAGCAGGAGAACCAGCCAGAAAAGATGAAGGGTGAAGGAAGAATGGTGAAAGGTCGGTGAGTTTTTCATTTCGAAGGCCCGATTCGCCAGTGTTTTCGGGGGTCAAGTGTAGCATGGGGCCGGC
>JBFGHG010000639.1:0-3143 GCA_041578395.1 Acidobacteriota bacterium | reverse complement strand
GGCGCCCCGGCCGACCCGGACCCGGTCTCCCAGGATCACCGGGCTGCACCCATCCGGCAGCCTCCGGCCGGCGAGCGAGCGTTCCCCCTGCCTCTCCAGGACCTCGAACGACTTGCGCAGGTAGCGCTCCGGCCGGCTGCACTCGCACCAGTAAGCCGGGCCGGCCCAGCCGCCGATGCGTCCCCCTTCCCGCCGGATGCGCGGGTAGAGGTCGCGGATGGTGTCGAAGGGGGCGTCGGGAATCCAGTCCACGACATGGCCCGAGACCACCTGGACGCCGGTGTAGGTGAAGGCCCGGGCGCCCGGGCTCTCCGGCTGCCGCCCGAATCCCTCGATGCGGCCGTCCGCCGAGAGCCAGACCGGTGAGAACGGCTCCGACTCGTCCCGCTCGGTCAGGACCATGGTGACGGTGTTGCCGGCTTCGCGATGGTGTTCGAGGGTGGGCTCCAGGTCCTCCTGTTCGAAGTAGATCTTGCCGTTGGACACCACGAAGTCGTCTCCCTCCAGGAACCAGCGCAGGCGGCCGAACGCGCCGGCGGTGCCCAGAATCGGGTCTTCCGGGGAGAAGACCAGGCGCGGGGCGTCCGGTCCCAGCCGCTCCGTCCAGACCTGTACCGCCTGCACCACCGTTTCGGAGCGGTGGTGCAGGTTGACGGCGGTCTCTTCGATGCCGGAGCGGTGGAAAAGATCCAGGCTGTACTCGATCAGGGGACGGTTCAGGAAGGGAATGGCCGGCTTGGCCCGCCACAGCGTCAGCGGCAGCAGCCTTCGGCCCAGGCCGGCGGCCAGCACGACCCCCCTCACGTGAGTCCCGCTTCCCGGTAGAGTTCGAGGTAGCTGCGCCGGATCGACTCCCGCCCGCTCCAGCCGAGGGCCTCGAGGGCCTCCCCGATGGCCGGGGCGGCTCCCTCGATCTCCACGAAGGTGCCGATCGGAGTCTCGTCCAGGCAGACCTCGACGGTTCCCGCCTCGAGCCGCCAGCTGCGGATCTCGCGGACCTTGTCGTAGCGGGCCGCGGGGGCCAGGCCCAGGGATTCGAGGACCTGCTCGAGGGCGCCGGCGTCCTCCACCCGGGTCTGGAACTCGGCGCGCCGCTTGAAACGGGGGTCTTCCAGCACCGGGCCTTTGAAGGTCAGGATGGAGTCGCCGCCATAGGAGCGCAGCCGCAGCGTGGAGCCGCCCGAGCGCAAGCGGCCGTCGGCGAAGTCGAAGAGACGGTTCTTCTCCTCCTGGCGGGGCGCTTTGACCTCGGCGTTCAGTTCGTCCATTCGGCCGCGCAGCTGTTCGAGTTCGCCGTGGTCGACCCGCAGCTTGATTTCCGTTTCCACCGCCATGGGGGTTCATATACTGGGCCAGCGGGTGGGTTTGTCAACTTCTTGCAGGTGGGACAGGCATCCCCGCCTGTCATTCTCGAGAAGTCTGCTGCGGGTCGTGCGGGGTTTCGATTACGATTACGATTACGATTACGATTTGCGATTGCGAGGGGATTGGATGAGAGCGCGCTGGAAGACAATCGTGGCGGGGTTGGTGCTGCTTCTGCTCGTGGTGGGGGTGGGGATCGGCGCCTGGGTGGTGGACGGGATGGCGCTGGCGTACCTGACGGGGCAGCGGCGGGTCCCGGGCCGAAGTTTCTTCGGGGACGCCCTGCCCCAGGGTGGGCGGGTGCCCGGATATGCCTGGCTGGGGTCGTCGCGGCCTGCGCCGGACGGGGGCTTCGTGATCGGGCGCCCCTGGGAAGCGGGGCGTGAGATCGGCCTGGAGCCGGGGGATCGCGTGCTCTCGGTGGCGGGACGCTCGCACGGCGACAGCCGGGAGCTGTTCCGCTACCTGACGCTGCACCATGGCGCGGGGGAAGAGGTGCCGGTCGAGGTCCAACGCGGGGAGCAGCGGCTCGAGCTGCAGCTCACCCTGAAACCCTTTCTGCGCACGCCCGCCGATCTCGAGCTCGAGTACCAGGACGTCGAGATCGAGTCGGACAGCGGCGGAGTCCTGCGCGGGTGGTGGCTCCCGGGACCCGCGGGTGACAGCGGACCGGCCGTCGTCTTCGTGCACGGCGCCAAGTCCTCCCGCTTTCAGGGTCTGGAGGGTGCGCCCTACTGGCACCGTCGGCGGTACGGCCTGCTGACCATGGATCTGAGCGGCCGGGGATCGAGCGACGGCGAGTACGTGACCTACACCGTCAACGAACGGCTCGACGTGGCGGCGATGCTCGGCTGGGCACGCCGGCGCGTCGGAGGGGCCGAGAACGTCGCGCTGTTCGGCACCTCCAACGGGGCCGCCTCGGTGATCTACGCGGCGGCGGCCGACGGCCAGGTGCCGGCCCTCGCCCTGGACGCTCCCTACGGAGACCTGTGGGCGGCGGCTGCCGGCGAGCTGGCCCAGCGGAACATGTCGCCCGCCCTGCTGCGGCCCTTGAGCTGGGCCGTCCGCCGGCGGGCCGGAATCGACCTCTCCCGGATCCGGCCGATCGAGGTGGTGGACCAGATCCAGGCGCCGGTTCTGTTCGTGCACGGCGACGCCGACGACCGCGTTCCGCTGGAACAGTCCCGCGACATGGTGGAGAAGCGCCGCAACGCAGGTCTGCCCACCGAGCTGTGGGTCATCGAAGGGGGCGAGCACGGCTTCGACAACTATCCCCCGGCCGAGGTGTTCTGGAACCGGATCGCCGATTTCTTCGACCGGGCTCTCGAGGGTTCGGCGCCCGCTCCGGCCCTGGCCGCGGCCCCGGACTAGTGCGAGCCCCGGCGATCACGCTCCTGGTCCTCGTTTCGGCCTGCGCGAGCTGCAGCCGGACGCCCGAGACCGGCGGCGACCCGGTGGCCGACTTCACCCGGCTGTACATCGAGTCGGACCCCGATCGGATCTACTCGGCGCGTTTCCTGGGTGTTCCCGCCTTTCAGAACCCGGCCGACCTGTGGGTGATGCAGGAGATCATCAGCGAGGTGCGCCCCGACTTCGTGGTGGAGTGCGGCACGGCCTTCGGAGGATCGGCCCTCTACTTCGCGGCCGTGGCCCGGCTGGTCAATCCGGCGGCCCGGGTGATCACGATCGACCGGAAACCCGGGCTGGAAGGGGCCGTGGAGGCGCTGCGCGATCGGCCGGAACTGTACCGGCAGGCGCGCCGGTTGCTCGAGGAGAGCGTC
>JBFGHG010000638.1:0-3148 GCA_041578395.1 Acidobacteriota bacterium | reverse complement strand
TTGAACGGTCCCACCACGTCCGACGTGATCCAGCCCCCGTAAAAGCCTCCCGGCTGCGCCTGCACGCGCTCCCCGTCTACCAGGCAGGCATCCATCGGGCCGGCATAGATCGCCAGGTGATCTTTCAACTCGGCAAAGGCGGGGGTCGGCCGGGGGTAGTGCCAGGCGGCCTTTTCGGCCTCGCGGTCGGCGACGGCGATCGTGAAGTACTCCGCTCCGCCCTTCCACTCGCAGTACGACCCGCCTCCGGCCTGCTCGAAAAACTCCATGCGGACATCCCGGAGCGGCAGGTAGTAGACGGGCGGGTGGCTGGTCTCGAGCACCCGCAAGGCGGCCCGGGTGTCGGCGATCTCGATCCCGCCGAAGGCCACCTGGATGTGCCGGCCACTCTTCTCCAGCCGCGGCGGCCGCGGATAGTCCCACACCGACTCCTGTCCCGGTCCCGGCTCGATTCGCTTCATGCCTTCATCATGGCATTTCCGGGTTCGTCCCGGCGAGACTCGGCCCTTTGAACTCGACACGGATTTTCAGTACACTGCCATACATTCCAGTCGGATTCGGGGATCGGTAGCAACGCCGGGGGAGGTCTGCCCGGACGTCGCTCGAACGCGTCCGCCCAGGCCGGTGGGGCGGGCCGAATTTCAATTCCAAGCAGGAGAAACATTCTAATGAAGAAAGTACTGCTTCTCATTCTAGCGGGGGCGTTGACGAACGCGGCCTTCGCCGGACAGTTCTTCAGCGCCCAGGGCGACAAGGTCCCGGGCGAGTACATCGTGGTCTTCAAGAACGACTACCTCGCCGCCAGCGTGGTGGGTGCGGTCGCCGCCCAGATGCGGGCCGACGTACCGGTGGTGTGGGAGCACGCCATCAACGGGGCCCTCTTCGCCAACCTCACCGAGGCGGATGCCCGCGCCCTGGCCGCAGACCCCATGGTCGCCTGGGTCGAAGAAAACGGCATCATCACCGTCAACGGCACCCAGACCAATCCGCCCTCCTGGGGCCTGGACCGGGTGGACCAGCGCAACCTGCCGCTGGACAACGTCTACGAGTGGCCCTTCGACGGGACCGGCGTGCACGTCTACGTGCTGGACACCGGCATCCGCGACACCCACAACGACTTCGGCGGGCGCGCCTCGCGCGACTTCGACGTCATCGGTGACGGGCAGAACGGCAACGACTGCCACGGCCACGGCACCCACGTGTCGGGCACCGTCGGCGGGACCGAGCACGGCGTGGCCAAGAACGTCTTCCTGCACGGCGTACGCGTGCTCAACTGCTCGGGCTCCGGCTCCTTTGCCGGGGTGATCTCCGGGATCGACTGGGTGACCGCCAACCGGATGGACCCGGCGGTGGCCAACATGAGCCTGGGCGGCGGCTTCAGCGCCTCGGTCAACGACGCCGTCAACAACTCGGTGGCCTCGGGCGTCTTCTACGCCGTCGCCGCCGGCAACAGCAACGCCAACGCCTGCAGCTTCTCCCCCTCCAGCGCCGAGGAAGCCTACACCGTGGGTTCCACGACCATTACCGACTCCCGCTCGAGCTTCTCCAACTTCGGCACCTGCGTGAACATCTTCGCTCCCGGCTCGGGCATCACTTCGGCCTGGAACACCAGCAACACCGCCACCAACACCATCAGCGGCACCTCGATGGCATCGCCGCACGTGGCCGGCGCCGCCGCACTGGTGATCGACGAACTGGCGCTCAACTGCGGCACCGACCCCAACCCGGGTGCCTGTGCCGACAGCATCAAGAGCACCCTGACTGCCCGCGCGACCGCGAACGTGATCAGCAACCCGGGCTCGGGGTCTCCCAACCTGCTGCTGTTCACCCTCTCCGGCGACCAACCCCCGCCGCCCATGTGCGCGCCCAAGGGTGATTCCTGCACGGTCGACTCCGAGTGCTGCTCCAACAAGTGCCGCGGAAGGGCGGGACGAAAGTCCTGTAAATAGCACTCATTGGGGCGGGGCCCGTCTCCGCCCCGGTTTCGAAGGTGGGAAGGTCCGACCGGCCCGGACTTCCCACCACCTTCCGCTCCTCTATCCCCGCAACAGCTCGGTGATCGTGGCCAGGTGATGGTCGTCGTGCTCGGCGACGAAGAAGGCCAGATCGAGGATGCGCATGGTCTGCTCCAGGCGGGGATGGCGGGCGCCCTCCAGCACCTGCGCTTCGTCGAGCCCCTCCAGCCGCGACACGAACTCCTCGCGCCGCCGCCGGAACTCCTCCAGGACCTCCCCTACGGGGCGCTCGTTGTGGCCGGCCTGGTGCGTCTTGCGGTTGGTCAGGTCGGCGGGGCGCATCACTTCCCGGCCCTCGAGCACGTCGGCGACGCGGCCCAGCCAGAGAGGCTCCAGGTCGGAGAGGTGCCCCGCGTTCTCCTGAATCGACCACGCCTCGGCGCGCCGGCGAGTCCGCACCTCCCGGGAAAGGCCCGCCAGCCGCTGCTCGAGCCGCGCCGGCGTCCCCCGCACGCGCTCCAGGATCAGGGGAAAATCTTCGGCCGCCAGGTGGAAGGAGAAGGGGCGCTCGAACCACGGCTTTTTCATAGGGGCTCGATTGTCGACTGAAAACGCACCCGTGATCAACGCGCAGCCCCGAGGGCGCCCACTCACCAGCGGAGCTGATCCAGCGCTGGATCGCCCGCTCCGCCGCTGAGCGCGACCGCTACCCGGAGGTGCGCGCCTTATTCACCACCATCGCCGCCAGCGAGCAGGCGCCCGCGGTCCTCTCGAGCGCTGATCGCACGCGTCTTCACCACCGACGGAAGCGGGAACGTGGGGGCGGGACTGAAGTTTGCGCCCGGGCCGCAGTAGATCCGAAGGTCTCCAGCGGAACCTGCGGCCCGGGCGCTCGCTATCGCCGGGGAGGGTCCGGCACCATGCCCGACCCTACCCCGGCAGGGACGTCCGCAGCGGCTTGCCGCCGCGGCACCCGTCCACACTCAATAGATCTGCCTGGGCACTCCCAGGGCGGCATCGGGAACCACCGCGAACACCGGGACGGTCACCGGCGGCGCCCCCGGGACCTTGATCGACTTGGTGCCGGCCTGCGGGTAGCGGGTCCGCCACACCGAGACGGTCGCCATGGTCATGGTCAATGGGCGCCTTTTTGACGCCTGGACCCTGGCCCAGCTGGCCCCCGAGGCCCGGGC
>JBFGHG010000637.1:0-3151 GCA_041578395.1 Acidobacteriota bacterium | reverse complement strand
CGCGGATGAAGACCGATTCGGGGTCGCGGTCCAGCCCCTGCCGCAGGTCGACGCGGCCCGCCCGGCCGAAGTCCTCGACGGGCCGTCCGCTGGCGGCGTCCAGGGCGTAGAGGTGGTGTCCGGCGGCGAAGAAGATGCGGCGCTCCTCGCCCTCGCCCCAGTAGGCGACGCCGCGGTTGCGGGCCTTGCCGGCGGGGGCGTCCTCAGAGGCGGGATCGTAGCTCCAGCGCAGCTCGCCCGTGGCCGCGTCCAGAGCGATCACGCGCAGGCGCGGGGTGGTGGCGTACAGCAGCCCGCCCACCACGATCGGATTGCACTGCATCTCGGACCCCTCGAAGGCGTCCCCCGTCTGGTACACCCAGGCCACTTCGAGGCCGGCAACGTTGGAGCGGTCGATCTGGTGCAGCGAGGAGTAGCGGGTTCCGCCGGCATCGCCGCCGTAGACTTCCCAGGTCCGGTAATGGCCCGGGGGTTCGTCCGCACAGCCGGACCCCGCCAGAGCCGGCAGCAGCAAACAAAAGATTCCGATTCCGAGCCCGGTGCGGCGCACGATTCCCCTCGTCGGCAGCGGCGGCGGTTTGACCCCGTCCCCCAGGCTACGGTACTAAACACCGGCAAGGAGGGGCAACGATGCTGAGCGAAGTTTTCCTGACCACTCTGTTGGCGGCCGGCGCCGCCCAGGCACCCGACGTACGGCTCTCGATCATGGTCATCGGAGCGCACCCGGACGACGCCGAGAAGAGCGGCGGCACGATGGCGAAGTTCATCGCCGCCGGCCATCGAGTGCGCCTGGTCTCGCTGACCAACGGGGACGCCGGACACCAGTCGATGGGAGGAGGCGTGCTGGCCAAGCGCCGCACCGCCGAAGCGAAGTGCGCGGGCCGGGTGATCGGCGCCGACTACGTGGTGCTGGACAACCACGACGGGGAGCTGGAGGTGACTCTGGAGCGCCGCCGGGAAGTGATCCGGCTGATCCGGGAGTTTGAGGCGGACGTCGTGATCACCCACCGGCCCAACGACTACCACCCGGACCACCGCAACACCGGACTGCTGGTCAGAGACGCCGCCTTCATGGTGACCGTCCCCAACATCGTGCCCGCCGTGGCGCACCTCCAGAAGAACCCCATCTTCCTGTACATGAGCGACCGCTTCACCAAACCGGCGCCCTTCCGGGCCGACGTGGTGGTGGCCATCGACGGGGTGATCGAAAAGAAGATCGACATGTATCACTGCCACGAGTCGCAGATGTACGAGTGGCTCCCCTACAACGCCGGGTACCTGGACCGGGTCCCCTCGGACGTCTCGCAGCGCCGCGCCTGGCTGGGAGAGGTGTGGAAGCCCCGCTCGTCCTCCACCGCCGACCGCTTTCGCGCGCAGCTGGCGGAGAGGTACGGAGAAGGGGCCGGCGAGATCCGCTACGCGGAGGCCTTCGAGCTGTCCGAATACGGCTCTCAGCCGGACCTCGAAGACCTGCGAGCTCTGTTCCCCCGATGATGCGGT
Source organism: Acidobacteriota bacterium (assembly GCA_041578395.1). Taxonomy (GTDB): domain Bacteria; phylum Acidobacteriota; class UBA6911; order RPQK01; family JANQFM01; genus JBFGHG01. The sequence continues at coordinate 1,651 of JBFGHG010000637.1, read as the reverse complement.
ACCATGAGTCCATGCGCCGAGTGGTTTCGGTCCTGGCCCTGGGGATCGTCCTGAGCGGGGCCGCCTCCGCCCAGCAGCGGGCCCGTGACGAGGAGGAAGCCGACTACTTCCAGAAGTGGCTGAACGAGGATGTCCTCTACCTGATCAGCGACGAGGAGCGGGCCGTCTTCGAGAAGCTCACCACCCCGGAGGAGAAGGAAGCATTCATCGAACAGTTCTGGTTCCGCCGCGACCCGGACCCGCGCACCTCGGACAACGAATTCAAGACCGAGCACTACCGCCGGATCGCCTACGCCAACGAGCACTTCCCGTCGGGCGACCCGGGCTGGATGACCGACCGAGGCCGCATCTACATCATTCACGGCCCACCCGACGAGATTAGCTCGCGGCCCACCGGGGGGTCGTACGCCCGGCCCGTCCACGAGGGAGGCGGCGTCACCAGCGTCTACCCCTACGAGACCTGGCGCTACCGCCGCATCGAAGGAGTGGGCGACGACGTGGTGCTGGAGTTCGTGGACCCCACCTTCACCGGCGAGTTCCGCCTGGCCGTCCATCCCTGGGAAAAGGACGCTTTCCTCACCTCGCCGGGGGGCGCCACGCTGGCGGAGCAGACCGGCCTGGCCACCCGCGCGGACCGGCCCGCCTTCAACCCGGCGGCGGGCGGGGCGGGCAACAACCCGCAGAACATGTTCCGCCGCCTCGAGGACACCCCCTTTCACCGCTACGAACGGGTGGCGAGGGTGCAGGCGGCCCCCATCGTGGAGTACGCGGACCTGAAGGAGCTGGTCACCGTCGACATCAGCTATGACGACCTCCCGCTGGACGTCCGGCTGGACTACTTCCGGCTCAACGACGACCAGGTGCTGGTCCCCATCACGGTACGCGTCCGCAACGCCGACTTGACCTTCGAGCGGCAGGGCCAGCGCCACCTCGCCAAACTTGCGGTCTACGGGCTGGTCACCAGCCTCAGCAGGCGCTTCGTGGCCGAGTTCGAGCAGGACATCACCACCTCCTACCCCTCGGCCAATTTCCAACAGGGCCTCCAGTTGAGTTCCGTCTACCAGAAAGTCGTCGTGGTGGAGGGCAGGACCCGCCACAAGCTGGACCTGGTGGTCAAAGACCTGAACGGGGACAAGGTGGGGACTCTGCAGCGGGCCATCGCCCCTCCGAAGTTCGAGCCGGGAGAGTTGTCGGCCAGTTCGCTGGTCGTCTCCGACTACGTCCAGGCCCTGGACGGCCTGCCCGACGAGGAGATGTTCGTCCTCGGCGACGTCAAGGTCCTGCCCAACCCGGACCTGGAATTCACACCCGAAATGCCGCTGGGCATCTACCTTCACCTGTACAACGCCGGCCTGGACCAGACCACGCTGGCGCCTTCGCTGGAGATCACCTACAAGCTGTTCCGCGAGGGGGAGCTGTTGCGGCAGCTCACCGACGGGAACGGGGAGTCGACGCAGTTCTACTCTTCGCAGCGGGTCGTGCTGGTGCGCAACCTCACGCTGACCGGTCTTGTCCCGGGGCGCTACCGCGTTCAGGTCGAAGTGGTGGATCGGACGGGCGGAGGCCGGGTCGAGTTGAGCGAGACCTTCCGGATGGTTGCCGGATGAGAACGGCGGGCGCGCTGATGACCGTTCTGGCCCTCGCGGCCTCG
>JBFGHG010000636.1:0-3152 GCA_041578395.1 Acidobacteriota bacterium | reverse complement strand
TGATCTACATGATCGTTCTGACCGCCTGGGGATATCGCTCGCTGGTTCCGGTGTACGCCGTGGTGGGGTGTGTCGCCGGTCTGGCGCTCCTCTCGTGGCTGCTGGACCCGCCGGAGAAGGATTCGCCATGAGAGTTGCCGCGGCTGCGTCTCTGTTCTGGATCCTCACTGCCGCGGCGTGGGCCCAACCCGCCGGCGAGCCGGACGCCTGCGTCGCCTGCCACACCAACCCGGACTGGGTGGGCGAAGAGGCGGCGCAGCTGGCGGAATTGCACGCCCGCGACGTGCACACCGAGGCCGGCCTCTCCTGCCACGGCTGCCACGGAGGCAACCCGGACCCGAGCCTCTCGGAAGACCCCGAAGCGAGCATGGACGAGTCGTTCCGGCCGACTCCGTTTCTGGGCGCGCCCGATCCGCCCCAGGTGGCACGCTTTTGCGGCAGCTGTCATTCGGACGCGGAGCGGATGCGGCGTTTTCGGCCGGCTCTGCGGGTCGACCAGGAGCAGGAGTACTGGACCAGCCAGCACGGACGGGCTCTGCGCGCCGGCGACCTGCAGGTGGCGACCTGCGTGAGCTGTCACGGTGCGCACGGCATCCTGCGCTCGGGCGACCCCCGTTCGCCCGTCTATCCGACCCGGGTGGCCGAGACCTGCAACGTCTGCCACGGCGACCCGCAGCTGATGGACGGCCGGGTGGACGAGCGGGGCCGTCCGCTGGACACGACTCCGTATCCGCTCTGGCGGCAGAGCGTCCACGCCCGGAGCATGTTCGAGCGTGAGGACCTCTCCGCCCCCACCTGCAACGACTGCCACGGCAACCACGGCGCCGCTCCGCCCGGAGTGGACTCCATCACCTTCGTCTGCGGCCAGTGCCACGGCCGGGAAGCGGGCCTCTTCCGCCGCAGCACCAAGGCCGCCGCCTGGCGCCAGCACGACGAGTACCTGGCGGAAGCAGGGGAGGAAAGCTGCCTGGCCTGCCATGACGCCGACACTCCCCAGGCTGCGCTGACGCACATGCGTTCCTTCGGCGAATGCACCGTCTGCCACGGCAACCACGGCGTCCTCCGCCCCACGGTCGCCATGTTCTCCCCCTTGCCCCCCACCCCGTGCGCCTTCTGTCACGAAGGGACCGACGGGGAGGATCCGGGCCTGCCGGAACGCTACCCGGAGATCCGGGACGAACTGCTGGCGGCGGGGCGGGAGGGCGGCTACGAGGACGCCCGGCTGTTCGACTGGATGGTGGACCGTGCGCGGGAGCTCTCCTTTCATCGGCGGGACGGAACGGAAGGTGCCGAGGGGCTGCGGCCCGAATTCGCCGAGCTGTTCGACAAGTTCCGCATCGGCAAGACGGTGGAGGGGGAGGTCCGGGTGGTCCGCTGCACGGACTGCCACAGCGGGGATTCCGCGGACACGGGCTCCGCGGGCCTGCTGACCGGTATCCACTTCCTGGAGAAGATGCAGGCTCTGACCTCGCTGACGGCCCGCGCCGAGCGGGTCCTGCTGGCGGCGCGCCGGGGGGGCGTCGAGACGCGCGAGGGCTTCGTCAAAGTCGACCAGGCGGTCGACAGCCAGATCAGCCTGGAGGCGCTGGTGCACGGCTTCACCGACGGCGGCGCCTTCGCCGAGACCCATGCCGAGGGAATGGAGAGCGCCCGCGAGGCCCTCGAAGCCGGAGCCGCCGCCCGCGGGGAACTCTCCCGCCGCCGGCAGGGCCTGGTCGTGGCGCTGGTGGTCATCCTCGCTTTCCTGGCGGCCCTGGGGGCCAAGATCCGGTTTGGACGGTCGGCTGGCTGAACCAATCCCGCCTGGCGACGTAATGGGGAGGCGAGGAGGTCGATTCCCATGCGTCGTCTGCTTTTCCTGATCGCAATACTCTGGGGCGCGCCTTGCGCGGGCGCCTCGGACGACCCTCAGATCCGGCGGCTCTCGCAGGAGCTGATTCCGCGGCTGATGCAGGCCGCCGAAGTGCCCGGCCTCTCCGCCGCCCTGCTGCGCGACGGCCGCGTGGTCTGGACGGGAGCCTACGGGGTCCGCTCGGCGGAAAGCGGCGAGCCGGTGCTGGAGGACACGATCTTCAACGCGGCCTCGTTGAGCAAGCCGGCGGTGGCGGCGGCGGTCCTGCAGCGGGCCGCCCGCGGGGAGTTCGACCTGGATCGGCCGCTCTGGGAGACGCTCCCCTACCCCCGCCTGGCCCACGACCAGCGCGCCCGGAAGATCACCGCCCGCATGGTGCTCTCCCACCGCACCGGACTCCCCAACTGGGGCGGCACCCCCCTCGAGATGATCGACCCGCCGGGAGAGCGCTGGGGGTACTCGGGCGAAGGCTTCGTCTACCTGCAGAAGGTGCTGGAGAAGAGCACGGGGCTGACCCTGAACGAACTGGTGGCCCGGGAGGTCTTCGAGCCGCTGGGAATGCACGACAGCAGCTTCGTCTGGCGGGAGGACTTCGAGGGCCGGATGGCCCGCGGCCACGACGACTGGGGCGAGGTCCAGGGAGAGCGCCGGCCGGAAGAGGCCAACGCCGCCGCCAGCCTGGCCACCACGGCCTCCGACTACGCGCGCTTTCTGGCCGGGCTGATGTCGGGGAAGCTCCGGGCGCCCGGCACGCTGGAGCAGATGGCCAAAGGGGTGGGACCAGTGGCCCGCTGGGGCGACCCGTCCACGCACCAGCACGTGGACTGGGGGCTGGGCTGGGGCATCCAGAGGGGGGAGCGCGGCCCGGGGCTGTGGCACTGGGGCGACAACGGCGACTTCCGCTGCTACGTCCTGTTCTACCCGGAAACCCGCGACGGCGTCGTCTACTTCACCAACAGCGGCAACGGCCTGGCCATCGCCCGGCCGCTGGTGAGCACGCTGTACGAGGACACCCACTGGCCGCTCGAGTGGCTCGACTACGAGCCCTACGACGATCCCAAACGGCTGGCGCGCCGCGAGCTGCAGCGGCTGTTTCTGGAGGACGCCGGGAAGGGCATGAAACGGCTCGAGGCCTTGCGCAGCGAGTCTCCCGAGATCGTGGACGAGCCAATGGTCAACCAGCTGGGCTACTTCCTGCTGGGACGGGAGCAGAGCGAAGCCGCGGTGGCGGTGTTTCGAGCCAACCTCGCCTGGCACGGCTCGGCCAACGCGCACGACAGCCTCGCCGAGGGCCTGCTGG
>JBFGHG010000635.1:0-3163 GCA_041578395.1 Acidobacteriota bacterium | reverse complement strand
GACCAGCGGCTCGAAGCGGCCCGGCTGCGTCAGCAGCAGCACTTTGTCCCCCGGCTGCAGGTCCAGCCGGGCCACGATCCCGCGCGCCAGCCCCTGCCAGTCGAAGGTGTGTTGTACGGGAGCCTGCCCCAGGACGGGGGACAGGCTCCCGGCGAACAGCAGCAGCGCGATTCTGGATACGGTCTTCACGGCGTCACTCACTTGCCGTGCGAGCCTTCGGGCAGGCCGGCGGCGGCCACGCTGGTCCACCAGGTCTGCTCGCCCCAGCTGAGTGCCAGCCTGGCGCTGCCCCCGACGCCGCTCTGCAGCTCGATCGTGAAGCGGTCCGCGCGCTGCTCGGTGGCGGCCTGCTCGAGGGGCACCCGGGCGACTTCGCGGTCGCCGATCTCCTTGGAGTAGGCGAAGTGCGGCCAGGGCTCCTGGGCGATCTCGGGCGGCGCGGCCTTCCAGATGTCCCCGAGAGGCTGCCCCACGACCTCGTTGAGCACCAGGTGAAATGGGCCCTCCTCGGCCACGTGCACGTACAGGGAGTACTTGCCGGCCGGGACCTTCTGGCCGCCCACCAGGATATCCCCCTCGGCGGTGAGGCTGGTGACCTGCTCGGAGCCCGCCCGCCACATGCGGTCGGGGGGAAGATTGGACATCAAGGACTCGAAGGTGCGGTCTCCCAGGGAGGGCTGGCCGTACTCGATGGCCACCCGCTTGCCGCCCAGCTCCACTTCGGCCGTGTCGCGCGGGGCCATCTGCTGGGCCCCGACCAGTCCCACCGTCAGCAACAACACCAGTATCGACAGGATTCGCTCTTTCATACAGAAAACTCCTTTCGCTCTCACCTCATTGAGTGGCGGCGGCGAACTCCGTCTCCGTCGCCTCCACGACCATCGAACCTCCACCCATGGCCACCGGAAGCGGCGATTCGCTGCGCAGCACCACCCGCGGGGAGCCGGTCGAAATCCAGTAGCTCCCCCCGCCGGGCTGGCCGTCCAGCGGGACCAGCTTCACTTCGTAGACGTCATAGCTCTGGGAGCCGATCTCGATCGTCTCTTCGGACACCGAAAGCCCCAGCCTCCGCACCTTCTGGGAAGTCAGCTCGAACACGCGCAGCGTCGTTTCGTACCCCGGCTCGAGCGGCAGGGCGGCCAGGTAGACCTCGAAGGCCCCGCTGTCCCCCAGCACCGGCGCCGGCAGTTTCACGTCGATGGGAAGTTCGCGCCCGCCCATGCTCATCGCGCCGCGCACGCTCTCCGGGCTGAAGTTCATTTCGATCGACGCCTGACCCTGCTTGGCGCTGCGCGCCAGCGGCAGCAGGGTGGCCGGATCGAGCCAGTAGGTGTCGCGACCTTCTCCCGTGGGCAGCTTCGAGGTGCTCTTCAGGACCCAGACCTTCGCCCCGTTCCGCTCGCCCTTTTCGAGCACCCGCTCCAGGGTGCCCTGGAACCGCCCGCCCGGCGTGATCACGTGGACATCGTAGCGGGCCGTCCCCGCAGCGACCCGATCCGCGCGGACCGCCGGCAACGGGGCCGTCTCGGCATAGCTGGCCAGCGTCTGGTCCGCCAGCTCGACACCGTCGACGTCCACCGTGATGGCCGTCAGCCGCTCCGCGATCGGGGCCGGCACCTCCTGCTGGGCACGTCCGCCCAGATGCTTGGCCAGGAACCGCTCCAGGGCGACCGCCAGCGCCATGCGGTTCTCGGGAGAGCGAAACCCGTGGCCCTCGTCGGGCGCCACCAGGTACTCGATCGGCAGTCCGCTCTCGCGCAGCGCCACCACGATCTGGTCCGATTCCGACTTCTTTACCCGCGGGTCGTTCAGGCCGTGGACCACCAGCAGCGGGGTCTCGATCTTCTCGGCCAGGAAGAGCGGCGAGCGCGCGATCAGGTCGGCCCGGTCCTCGGGGTCGGACGGGTCGCCCACGCGCTGGTGCCAGATCTTGATGAAGGGGCCCCAGTAGGCCGGGAACGATTCGATCAGCGTGATCAGGTTGGAGGGGGCGACGTAAGGGACGGCCGCCCGGAACAGGTCGGGCGTGAAGGTCACGCCGGCCAGGGTGGCGTATCCCCCGTAGGAGCCGCCGAAGATCCCCACCCGCTGGGGATCGGCGATCCCTTCCGCGACCAGGTACCGAACCCCGTCCGTGATGTCGTGCTGCATCGCCCCGCTGCCCCACTCGCGGTTGCCCGCGTTGAGGAACTTCTTGCCGTAGCCGGTCGAGCCCCGGAAGTTGGGCTGCAGCACGGCGTAGCCGCGGTTGGCCAGGAACTGCGCGTAGGAGTCGTAGCCCCAGGTGTCGCGGGCCCAGGGTCCGCCGTGGGGGTGGATGATGGTGGGCAGGCCGCGCGGCTCGACCCCTCGGGGAAGCGTGAGGTAGGCCGGGATCTCCAGGCCGTCACGCGCCGGGTAGCGGATCGCCTTCATCGTGGCCAGGTGCTCGCTGGGAAGGCTGGGGCGAGAGCGGTACAGCAGTTCCGCCTTGCCGGTGTCGCGGTCGTAGAGGTAGAGCGAGCCGGGGTCGACGTCGCGCGTGACCGAGACCAGGTGGTAGCGCATGTCGCGGGTGGACGATTGAAGCCTCGGCTCCCCCTCGGGCAGTTGCTCTCGCAGGACCTCGAGGTCTTTGGCCAGCTGCTCGTCGCGGGGATAGATCCGCACCCGGTCGCCGACGTAGAAGGTGCCGATCAGCTGGTCGTCGGCGGCCGAGAAGAGAGCGCCTCCGAAATCGACTTCGCCCTCGGGGTCGGATTCCACCAGTTCCTCTTCGCCGGTGGCCGGGTCCAGCAGCACCAGCCGGCTCAGGTCCGCGTCCCCCTTGTTGGTGTCCACGTAGACCTTCTTGCCGTCGGGGTGGAATTGAACGGGGAAGCAGCTCTCCAGACGAGAGCAGGTGTAGACCGGGAGGAGTTGGTCATCGTCCACCCGCAGCAGCTCGGTCCCGCCGTCCGCGAGCTGGCGCAGCGCCATCCGCACCTCTCCCTCCAGGTCGTAGACGTATCCCCCGACTTTCTGGTCGTTGCGGATCAGCAGCTCCCGCTCCCCGCTGTCCAGGTCGACGCGGTAGACGTCGTGGTAGGCGGGGTCGCGGTCGTTGATACCGACGATGATGCTGCCCGGACTCTTCCTGGGTACCGAGTAGATGAAGGCCCGGATGCCGTCCAGCGGAGTGAGG
>JBFGHG010000634.1:0-3169 GCA_041578395.1 Acidobacteriota bacterium | reverse complement strand
GCTCGAGGCAGCACCCGCGCGATCTCATCGCTCCACTCGGTAGTGAACGAGATCCCTAAAGCCCCCGTCTTGGCGACCAAAAAGTCGAAGCTCTCTAAACCCGACGCCTCCGGGTGAACCCACCCGGCCCGCCGCACCCGGATCGAACGCCCGCTGCGGACGGCCTCCAGCTGCAGCCCCTCGGCGTGAAAGCGCGGCAGGTCGGGCAAAAACCCCACCGACGCCCCCTCCGGAATCGAGTCCAGCAGCTCCCGGTAGCGCCAGTCCTCCCGCCGGGGCGGACCCGCCACGCCGAAGTAGTTCGTCTGCAGCAGCGCCCACTCCCGCTGCAGCCCTTGAAAATCGGGATCGGGCACCTGCTTGCCGAGCGCCAGCCGAAACTCTCCCAGCGGCGTGGGAAACGACGCCAGCAGGAAGGCCAGCCCGGCCGTCCCCAGGACCGCCGCCACCCCCGCCCGGCTCCCCCGCCAGGCCCGCAGCAGCAGGATCGCCAGCGGAGGGGCCAGCGGCAGGGCGAAGCGCGGGTCCTTGGGCGTCAGGAAGGTCAGAACGACGACGCCTCCCGCCAGCCACACCCAGGGCAGCAGCCTCGAGGACGGCTCCAGCGGACGCTGCTCTTCGCGCCGCCGCCGCAGCAGCCCCGCCACCAACAGCCCCAGCAGCGGCAGTTGCAGGAAGTAGCCGGCCAGCACCCGCGGGTAGTAGATCCAGCCCCAGAGGTTGTCCAGCCCCGGCTCCCCGTGACGGGGATACGGCTTCCAGGGAATCAGGCCCGCCTGCTCGGTGGTGGGGTAGCGGGAAGCCAGCTGGAACAGGTTGGGCAGGTAGTACGGGAGCACGAGAGGGAGGGAGACGGCGGCCGCCAGTGCCAGGTTCGCCAACGCCTTCCAGCGCCGCCGCGACTGCCACCACCACCAGGCCGAGGGAACCAGCAGGTACAGGGGGCAGGTCCACTTGGTCATCACGCCGCCCGCCACCGCCAGGCCGAAGCCCAGCGTCCAGCCGGGCCTGTCGAAGAAGCGGCTCTCCAACAGGCACCACCCCGCCAGCGCGACCCAGGCCGCCAGCCAGACGTCCAGCACCGTCTCCCGGCTCATCCAGGCCACCGCGGGAAAGAGGAGGACCACGACCGCGGCGGAGGCCGCCTCCCGCTCCGGCAGCAGGGCGCGTCCCAGCCGCCAGGTGCTGAACACGAGCAGCAGCATCGCCCCCAGGTTGGAGAACACGCCCAGCAGGGGCGAGCCGCCCGCCGCGGCGATCCAGGGCATTTCCTGCAGGTAGAACCACGGAGGATACGGGCCCGAGAGCGCCGCCAGGCCGTCCCAGAGCCTGCCTTCCCGCCAGGCCTCCAGAAACCGCCACCCGGTGGCTTCGTGGTAGGCCATGTCCCAGATGGGGGGAGCGTCGTTGAAGGACGCCCACAACAAATGCAGCACCAGCACCGAAAGCAGGCCGCCACCCAACAGCAGACTCCCCTGCCGCCGCTCATCCATCCGCCGGCTCGCTTTCGGGCACCGGATGGCGGCGGCGGCGGCGGTAGCGGACCTGGACCGGCCAGCGCATCTGCCCGTAGATCAGGCCCGTGTCGGCCAGGTTGAGGATGTAGGCGTTGTCGATCCAGTCCTCGATACGGTGTTCCCAGATATTGCCCCGCGCCACCGCGGGCGAGATGGAGTAGCTGCCCGGCCGCAGCGGGGGGACCTGGATGTCGAAAGCGGCCGTGTACACGTCCCCGGCTCGGGCGGCCGGCAGGGCGCTCTCTTCGTAGGAGGTGTTGGAGGAAGCCATCTCGACGCCCAGCTTGTCCCGCACCGTGAAGCCGACGATGGGGTCGGCCGTGTCCCGCTCGAAGCGCACCGACACCAGCAGACGCACCTGCTGTCCCGCTCTGACCTCGTTGAGGACCCTCCCGTCGGAGGCCAGCACGATCACGCCGATGATCTTCGCTCCTCCCTCGCCGTAGCGGTGGTGGACGTAGGGGATGGTGTCGACCACCGGCAATCCCAGGTCCTGCTCCCCCTCGGGCAGACGCTCCCCCTGCCCCGCCTCTTCCCGCTCCCGCTCGAAGATCAGGGCCTGGTAGGCCTCCACCACCTCCCGCGGCGAGCCGTCGCGCAGCATGCGCCCCGCGTCCAGCAGGATGGCCCGGTCGCAAAAACGCGTGACGGCCTGCAGGTCGTGGGTCACGAAGACGATCGTCTTCCCCTCCTCCCGCAGCCGCCGCATCCGGTTGGTGCAGCGGTGCTGAAAGACCAGGTCTCCCACGGCCAGGGCTTCGTCCACCAGCAGGATCTCCGGGTCCACGTGGATCGCCACGGCGAAGGCCAGCCGCATGAACATCCCCGAGGAGTAGGTCTTGACCGGCTGGTCCACGAAGCGGCCGATCTCGGCGAACTCCAGGATGTCGGCCAGCCGCTCGTCCAGCTGCGCCCGCGTCAGCCCCATCACCGCGCCGTTCATGTAGACGTTCTCGCGGCCGGTGAACTCCGGGTTGAAGCCGGCGCCCAGCTCGAGCAGCGCGGCCACCTTCCCCTGGACGAAGCAGTCGCCCTTCGTCTGCCGCAGGATGCCGGCCAGGATCTGCAGCAGGGTGCTCTTCCCGGAGCCGTTGCAGCCGACCACGCCCAGCGTGGTCCCCTTGGCGACCGTCAGCGTGACGTCGCGCAGCGCCCAGAACTCCTCGTGCCGGCGCCAGCGGCGAAAACTGAGCAGTTCCAGGAACTTGTCGGAGGGCCGGCGGTAGATCGGGTACTTCTTGGAGAGGTGCGCGAGCCGGATCGCCGCATCAGAGGACATCGGCGAACTCCCGCTTGGTGGCCCGAAAGACCGCCCCGCCCAACGCGAAGACGGCCAGGCTGAACCCGGCCAGCGCCGCCACTTCGGCCCAGTCCGGCGGGCGCCCTTCGAGCAGCAGCCTCCGGTAGCCCTCCACGACGTAAACCAGCGGATTGTACGCCATCAGGGGACGGAAGCGTTCCGGCACCAGTTCCCGCTGGTAGAAAATGGGGGTGAACCAGAACCAAAGGGTCATCGCCACGGTCAGGAGCTGCGCCGAGTCGCGCAGAAAGACCTGCAGCGCCGCCACCAGCCAGCCCAGGCCCAGAGCCAGCAGCGCCAGCAGCAGCAGGTAGACGGGCAGCAGCAGGGCGGCCGCCGAAAGGGTCCCCAG
>JBFGHG010000633.1:0-3173 GCA_041578395.1 Acidobacteriota bacterium | reverse complement strand
GGACGGCGGCGGCTGCCGTGGCGGCGGTAGACGCGCTCCGCCTCTTCACGCGCCTCGGCGGAGCGCTTGACCTGGTGGAGCCGGCGCCGGGCCTCGGCGTAGGCGGCCCGGTGCTCGACGATGGGAGCGGGATAATCGCGGCCGATCACGCACCCGGCGGCCCGCTGCCCGGCCTCGCTCATCCGATGCGGTTCGGCGACGTGCTCGTCCGGCACGCCTTCCAGCTCGGGCAGCCAGCGCCGTAGGAATATCCCCGTGGGGTCCTGGTCGTGCACCTGTTTGATGGGCGAGTAGATGCGGACGGTGTTGATGCCGGTCACCCCCGCCTGCATCTGGAACTGCGGGAAGTGGATGCCCGGCTCGAAGTCGAGGAAGCAGCGGCCCAGGAACACCGCCGGCTCCCGCCAATGCAGCCAGAGGTGGTGACAGGCGAAGGAGACCAGCATGGCCCGCATACGGAAGTTGATCCAGCCGGTCCGGTGCAGGCAGCGCATGCAGGCGTCCACCATCGGATAGCCGGTCCGGCCCTCGCACCAGGCCGCGAACCGCCTCCCGTCGAACTCCTCCTCGCGCAGCCCGTCGTAGGCGCGGTTGAGGTTGCGGAACTCGAGCTCGGGCTCGTCCTCCAGCTTCTGCATGAAGTGGCAGTGCCAGCGCAGCCGGCCCGCGAAGGACTGCAGCGACCCGAGCCAGCGGCGGTCGACCTCGCGCCCCGCTTTGCGCTCCGCGCGGATCTGCCGGCGGCGCTGCTCGGTGGCCTGGTGCACCTGACGCATCGAGATCGCTCCCCAGGCGAGGTAGGGGCTCAGGCGCGAACAGCCCTCCCAGGCGGTGACCGGGGAGGACATGGCCCAGCGGTAGTCGACTCCGCGCGCCGCCAGGAAGCCGTCGAGCACGGACCCCGCCCGGGACTCGCCCCCGCGCTGCGTCTGGCCGGGGCCGCGGGGCTCGACTCCCAGCTCCCCGGCCGTCCTGATCCTCTCCCGCTCCAGGCCGCCGGGCGACTCGATTCTGGTCGGGGGTTCCGTGATCGGCTCCGACATCCTCGCCTGCCAGCGCCGCGACCAGCCGTCCCGGTTGCGGAGCGGCCGCACCACGCCGTTTTGCGGGATCTCCCGCCACTCGATCTCCCGCTGCCGGGCCCAGCGGGCCACCCGCAGGTCCCGGTCGTAGGTGATGCGGTTGCCGGTCTCCTGGTGGCTCCACAGCATCCGGAAGCGAAACTCCCGGTGCAGGGACTCGAAGACGTCCGGGACGCGCCCGGTGCGGAAGGTGATTCCCCCGCCGATCCGGGCCAGCCGCTGGTCCAGTTCTTGCAGGCATTGGTTGACGAACCGGAGGTGGGCGTCGCTGAACTCGGGCGAGCCGAGCAGTTCGGGTTCGTAGACGTACAGGACGATGCACGGCCCCCGAACCGCCGCCTCGGCCAGCGGGCGGTGGTCCCCGATGCGAAGGTCGCGTTTGAGCCAGACGAGTTGATTGCTCATGGGACGGGTGTCAGCCGCGGGAGAGTGTCTTGAGGTCGGCCAGCCCGCCGTCCACGCCGATCACCTGCCCGGTGACCCACCCCTGGTCGGGCGCCAGCAGCCAGGCGATGGCCGAGGCCACCTCCTCGGGCTCCCCGGCGCGTCCCATCGGGTGCAGCGAAAGGGAAGTCTTCAACGCCGTCTCGCTGCTGGTGATCCGCTCCGTCAGCGGCGTCCGGATCAGGCCCGGCGCCACGCAGTTGACCCGGACCCCCGAGGAGGCGTAGGAAGCAGCCGCCGAACGCGCCAGCCCGATGATCCCCGCTTTGGCCGCCCCGATCGCCTCGTGATTGGCCAGTCCCGTCCGGGCCGCCGCGGAGGAGACCAGTACGATCGAGCCGTCACGCTGCTTCTGCATGGCGCCGGCCGCGGCACGCAGCAGGTAGAAGGCGCTGGAGAGGTTGGTGTCGATCACCTGTTGCCACTCCGGGCCACGCGTCAGATGGGCCGGCTTGAGCAGGATCGACCCGACGCAGTTGACGGCACCGTCGATTCCGCCCCACTGCTCGACCACCCGCTCCACCGCTCCCTCGACCTCCTCGGCCGCCGTAGCGTCCAGAACCGCGGCCTCGGCGCCCGTCTCTTCGGCGAGCGCTTCGAGCTTGTCCGCGGTTCGGCCCGCCAGCAGCAGGCGCGCCCCCTCCGACGCCAGCCTGCGGCTGAGCGCCGAGCCGATTCCACCGCCGGCTCCCAAGATCAAGACTCTCATGGAACTTCCCCCAATCCTCGCAAAACCACCATTGTAGCCAGTCGCCGGCCGCAGTATCGGAGCCACCGCTATCGGAGGCGTCGGCGTCCGCTGTGTAAAAAATATTTGACACGGGGATGAGGGGTCGTATATTTTTTACATCGAGTAAAAAATCTTTTACATAGAGGCTGAGTCCTGAGGAGGTTCGATGAGTGTTTCGTTCGAAGAAAAGAGTGCCTGGGTGACGCTGATCAGTCTGTTGATCGTCTCCGCCGTCTACACGGCGCTGGCGGCGAGCATGATGTCGGCCGGCGTCACGGTGCTGGCGGCCTACGTGCCCCTGTTCGCCGTGGTGGTGGTGTTGCTGGTGCTGGTGCTGGCGGTCGGCCACGCCGCCGTGGCGATCGCCAGCCGGCCCGACGGCCGGGACGAGCGCGACCAGCTGATCGAGTGGCGGGCCGAGAGTAACGCGGGCTGGGTGCTGGGCGCGGGCGTGCTGGCGGCCCTGGGCGGCCTGATACTGGCGCTGGATTCCGTCTGGATCGCCCACACGCTGATCATGTCGCTGGTCGCCTCCGAGGTCGTCAAGTCGGCGGCCCAGCTCTTCTACTATCGCCGGGGTCTGCAATGATCTCGAAGAAGAAGCGCCGCATTCACAACCGCATCCGGGAGCTGCGCTTTCACCGCGGGGAGATGACCCAGAAGGCGCTGGCGGAGCAGGTCGGGGTCACCCGGCAGACGGTCAACGCCATCGAGTTGGGGAAGTACTCCCCCTCTTTGGAAGTGGCCTTCCGCATCGCAGAGGTGTTCGAAGTCCCCCTGGAGGAGGTGTTCCAGTACGGATGAGCGTGTGGCGCGGGCATCCTTGCCCGTGATGGCGAGCAATCAGAATCACGGCCTGGAAGGCCGCACCACCAGGAGGTGTTTCAGTACGGATGATCGTGTGGCACGGGCATCCT
>JBFGHG010000632.1:0-3177 GCA_041578395.1 Acidobacteriota bacterium | reverse complement strand
GGATCGGTGTGTTGCCCAGCTCCGGCCGGTAGTCTTCGGGAGCCGGGAATCCTTCCTTGGCCTGCATGTCGACCTGCTTCCAGATCGAGGCGGGTGCGTGGCAGCGTCCGCAGAACTCCGTGCTCCCGAACGTCTTCAACTGGGCCTGAAACTCGGCGCTCTTCCAGGACTGCGAATGCGGCGACTGCAACCACTGCTGATAGTGGGTGCGATGGCAGACCGAGCAGGCCTCGCTCGAATCCTGAGCCGGCAGAGACCCCGCGCCCAGGCCCCCCAGCAGCAGTACAAAGACGATCCGGTCGATCTTCATTTCCTCCTCCTCTCTCGAGGAAGAAGGAAGCAACACCTGGACCCGGGCGCGGTTGCCGCCAAATCACTGATTCCGCGGGGGAAACACTTCCGGCTGGGATTGGCGAATCGGGGCTTTTGGCCCAAAAGGGGTCTACTCGACCAAATCGTGCTGCTGCCGGCCCTTCCAGAAGTACCGGCTCAGCAGGTGGAAGACCATGTAGACGGAGAGAAACACGTAGAAGGCCATCATCGCCAGGAGAATGGTTATGGCTGCGTTCGAGAAGCTCATCACTGCACCTGTCAATAGTAGATGCGGAAACCGCGAAAAAGTGGGACACGAGTGCGAAAAAAATCGCACTCCCTGTTGGCGAGACGACAGTGGAGTGGGCAGGGCATCTTGCCCGTCATTCCCGGATTCGTGATTCGTGATTTGTGATTGGGGGTGGCGGGCCGCAGCGGTAGAATGCAGGGATCATGGCCGACGAGACCGCGATTTCACGCCTTCGAATGCCGCCCTGTTCGCATCAGCCCGCCCCTTACGGCGGCCCTTCCCGGGAGGAGGTGTGGACCGAGCGGCGGCGCTATGTCAACCCGGGAGTGTTTCACCTCTACCGCGAGCCGATCATGCTGGTGGAGGGGCGGGGGCAGTATCTGTGGGACGAAACGGGGCGGCGCTACCTGGACTTCATCGCCGGGATCGCCACCGTGTCGTGCGGGCACGGGCATCCGCGGGTGCTGGCGCGCATCCGGGAGCAGCTCGAGACCCTGCAGCACGCCACCACGATCTACCTGCACCCCAACTACGGGGAGCTGGCGCGGCGGCTGGCCGAGACTCTCCCGGACGGGTTGGAGGTGGCCTGTTTCACCAACAGCGGCAGCGAGGCCAACGAACTGGCGGTGAACCTGGCGCGCGCTTACACCTGCGCCACCGACGTGATCGCCGTGCGCAGCGGCTATCACGGCGGCTCGGCGGCCACCATGGGCCTGACCGGCCTGAGCAGCTGGAAGTTCTCCATCCCGCAGGGCGTGTCCATTCACCACACGGTCTGCCCCGACCCCTACCGCAGCCCCTTCGAGGGAAGCCCCGACGAGATCGCGCGCAAGAGCGCCGGCGACGTCCAGCAGATCATCGCCTGCCAGACGCCCGGAAGAGTCGCGGCCTTCCTGGCGGAGGCGATTCAAGGCGTGGGGGGCGCGACCCACGGCCGGGGGGACTACCTGCGGCTCGCCTACCGGGCGGTCCGCGACGCCGGGGGAGTCTGCATCGCCGACGAGGTCCAGTGCGGGTTCGCGCGAACCGGCCGCCACTTCTGGGGGTTTCAGAACTTCGGCGTGGAGCCGGACATCGTCACCCTGGCCAAGGCGATCGGCAACGGCATGCCGCTGGGGGCGGTGATCGCGCGCCGCGAGATCGCCGAGGTCTTGAAGCAGAAGCTGCACTTCAATACCTTCGGCGGAAACCCCGTCGCCATGGCCGCCGGGTTGGGCGTGCTGGAGGCGATCGAGGAGGATGGGCTGCAGGAGAACGCCCGCCGGGTCGGCGATCGTCTGAAGGCGGGGCTGCTCGAGCTGATGCAGCGGCACGAGCCGATCGGGGACGTCCGCGGACTCGGTTTGATGCTGGGCGTGGAGCTGGTTGGTGACCGCGAGTCCAAAGAACCGGCCGCGGCGGAGTGCGCGGAGGTGCTGGAGGAGTGCCGCCGCCACGGGCTGCTGCTGGGCAAGGGCGGGCTGCACGGCAACGTCCTGCGGATCAAGCCGCCGCTGTGTATTACCGAAGCCGATGCGGACTTCGCCGTGGAGGTGTTGGACGCTGCTTTACGCCGGAAATGACGTGGGACAGGCATCCGTGCCTGTCACTCCGGAAGACGGCCTGGAAGGCCGCCCCACACACTAGAAGAAGTGCCCGATGGAGACGTAGGCGTTGAAGTCTCCCTCGCTGGTGCCTCCCGCCTCGACCAGGATCGGCCCCAAAAAGCGCGTCTCCAGGTAGAGCCCGCCGCCGAAGCCATGCAGCAGTTCCTGGAACTGCAGCAGCCGGTCCTCCTGACTGAAGATCCCCGTGTCGTAGCGGGCGCCCCAGTCGACGCGCTGCACGAACCCGAGCTGGAAGCGCTTCAGGGTCCGGCGGTACTCCAGCCCCAGGTTGAGCAGCTGACGGGAGCGGCGCTGGCCTCGGTCCAGGCCGATGAAAGGGGTGGCGGCGAAGGGAAAGTAGTGGGCGCCGCCGCTGAAGAACTCCTCGTACAGTGGAACGTCCCCCTGCGCCAGCCCCCAGCGCCCGCGGACTCCCAGCGTGGCATCGCTGCTCAGCGGGAAATAGCGGCGCCCCTCGGCGAAGTACCGCCGGAAGGAGAAGTCGCCTCCCAGGGCGCTGGCCTGTGCGTCCACTGAGACGTGAGCGCGCGAGCCGGCGCGGGGAAAGACGGAGTCGTCCAGGGTGTCCAGGTCGAAGGCGGCTTCGATTCCCGCCAGCGACTCCGGGCCCGCCTGCCGCCGGTCTCCACCGACTCCCGCCAGGTCGACCCGGTCGAAGTGATAGCCCACCTCGAGCCGCCCGAAGTTGCCCAGCAGGCCCCCCGCGGCCACGCGGACGCCGGCTCGCCGGTCGTCGAAATCGCCGATCTCGGTGGAGCCGGAAAAGAGCCGGCGTTCGAACGAGCGCGCGTAGACGCTGGGCCAGAAGACGACACGCCCGCCCGTCAGCGAGCGGTTGGCCAGCTCCAGCCGGGCCAGCTTGACGTTGCCCACCAGCGCCTGAAACGCCAGGTCGTTGCGCGCGCCCCCCAGGTTGCGGCTGATCAGGTCCACGGCCCCGGTGAAGTTGAAGTCGCGGTCGTAGCGGATTCCCAGGCCCAGCTCGGAACTGGGAGACTGTTCGGCCTG
>JBFGHG010000631.1:0-3178 GCA_041578395.1 Acidobacteriota bacterium | reverse complement strand
GCGTACGAGCTGTATCCCAGCCCCAGGTCCTCCATCACCTGCTGGATGTCCTTGAGCCGCTTGTAGCGCCGGGCCTTGGCGGCCTGCCGTTTGAGCGAACGGAGGCGGCGCTCCACCTCGGCCACGATGTCGTTGAGGCGCAGCAGGTTCTGCTGGGCCATCTCCAGCTTGACCTCGGCGCTGCGCCGGCGGCTCTTGTAGGTCAGGATGCGCGCCGCTTCTTCGATCACAGCGCGCCGGTCCGAGGGACGACCGGTGAGGAAGGAGTCGATCCGCCCTTGCGGGATCAGCGCGTACGAGCTGTATCCCAGCCCCAGGTCCTCCATCACCTGCTGGATGTCCTTGAGCCGGCAGCGCTTCTGGTTGATCAGGTAGTGGCTTTCCCCGGAACGGTAGAGCTTGCGCCGGATCTCGACCGTCTCTCCCTCGAGCTCCCGGCCCCCCACCTCCAGGGGCGTCCCCGCCGCACGCCGCATGGTGAGGGCCACCTGGGCCACCCCCGAGGGCTTGCGCCTGCCGGAGCCGTTGAAGATGACGTCTTCCATCTTCTCGCCCCGCAGCGAGCGGGGACTCTGCGAGCCGAGGGCCCAGCCGATGGCGTCGAACAGATTCGACTTGCCGCATCCGTTGGGGCCGATCACCGCGGTGACCCGATCGTTGAATGCCACTTCGAGCTTGTCGGCGAACGACTTGAAACCGACCAGCTCGAGCTTTTCGAACCTCAGCATTGCTTGCAGTATACCTCTCGTACCGGCCCATCATGACAGGCGGGACTGACATTGCAGCGGGCCTCGCCGGCCTGCTCGCCCGAGTCCCGAAACCCCCGCCGCTGGCCCATTCTGGTATATTGAACGAGGCGGTTTGGCGGCCAACGAAGAGGAAGCTCGGGGCATGAAACGAACAACCATTCTGGTGGCGGTAGCGGCCTGCACTCTGCTGGCCGCGCAGGCGCCGGAGACTCCTGAATTCTACCCTCTCGACCAGGTGAAACCCGGGTTGACGGGAGTCGGCAGAACCATCTTCCAGGGAACCCGGATCGAGGAGTTCCAGGTCGAGATTCTGGGCGTGCTGCGCAACTTCTCGCCCCAGCAGAACCTGATCCTGGCGCGCCTGGCGGGCGCGGGCCTCGAGCAGACCGGCGTCTTCGCCGGGATGAGCGGGAGCCCGGTGTACGTCGACGGGAAGCTGGTGGGAGCCGTGGCCTACTCGTTTCCCTTCTCGAAGGACCCGATCGCCGGCATCACGCCCATCCGGGAGATGGTGGACATCTTCGAGGAGCGTGCCGGGACGGCGGCCCCGATCCGCTCGCGGCCGGTACCGGGGGCGCGCCCGGTGGGGCAAGTCCCCGAGCTGTCCGAGTTCGTCTCGCGGCTGCGCGAGGCCTCTCATCCCGTCTTCGCGTCCGGCGGCGGCGGGCGGTTGCAGCCCAT
This sequence comes from Acidobacteriota bacterium, assembly GCA_041578395.1. Taxonomy (GTDB): domain Bacteria; phylum Acidobacteriota; class UBA6911; order RPQK01; family JANQFM01; genus JBFGHG01. Next base: position 1,748 of record JBFGHG010000631.1, on the reverse strand, counting down.
CGCCACGCCCGTGAGCCTGTCCGGCTTTGGTCCCGAGACGCTGGAACTGTTCGCCGAGGCCTTCCGGCACACGGGAATGGTGCCGGTGCGGGGGATCACCAGCGGCGAGGGAGACTTCGAAAAGACTCCCCTCGAGGCAGGCTCCACGGTCACCGTCCAGCTGATGCGGGGGGACATGGAGATCAGCGCCGCCGGCACCGCCACCATGGTCGCCGGCCCGCGCGTCTACGCCTTCGGCCACCCCTTCCTGGGCGCCGGCTACACCGACATGCCGCTCAACCAGGGCGCCGTGCTGACGGTCATCTCGAGTCTGCAGAGCAGCCAGAAGGTGACCGCCACCACCGATCGGGTGGGTGCCATCAAGCAGGACCGCGCCACCGGCGTACTGGGCGTCAAGGGCGGCGAGCCCCGGCTGCTGCCCATCCGGCTGGAACTGCACACCAGCCGCAAGGTGGAGAAGACGTTCCGCTTCGAAGTCATCACCGACCCGGCACTGACCCCGTTTCTGACGGCGCTGGCGGTCTTCAACAGCCTCAACTCCTCCGAACGCACCCTGGGCGGGCAGACCCTGCGCGTGCGCTCCGTGATCTCGCTGGCCAATCAGCCGGAAGTCCGCTTCGAGAACAGCGTGGCCGACTTCGCCAACACCACCGTTACGGCGGCACTGTCCGCTTCCGCCCCGCTGGGGTTCCTGCTCTCGAGCGGCTTCGACGACCTGGAGCTGGAGGAAGTCAAGATCGAGATCTTCGCGGTGGAGGAGAACCGGCGGGCGGCCCTGGAGGAAGTGTGGGTCGACCGCGTGGAGGTCGAGCCGGGCGAGGAGCTCGAGCTGACCGTCTTCATGCGCAAGGCCAGCGGCGAGACCTCGTCGGAGCGCTACCCGCTGAAGATCCCCGAGGAGATCACGCCGGGTCCGCTCTCCATCCTGGTGGGAGAGGGGGCCTCGGTGACCAAGTTGGAGGAGGACGCCGGCCAGGAATTCGTGCCGCGCGACCTCTCCCAGCTGGTGCGGGCCATCAACAACCTCAAGAAGAACGACCGCCTCTACATCCGGATCTACCGGGACCGCGCCGGAGCGGTGGTGGGCGGAGAGGGGTTGCCCGAATTGCCCCCTTCGATGCTGGAGCTGTACGGCTCCTCGCGCACCGCCGGAGACACCAAGCGGATTGGGAAAGTGATTTACGTGGAGCACGAGCTGCCCGCCACCAGCCACGTGCTGAGCGGCCACAAGACGGTGCAGATCCAGGTGACCGGCTAGCCGAGCTGGGTACCCCGCCTCGACTTCGCACGAGTAACGCCCTATGAGAAAACTCCGTGTTCTGCTGTTTCTGGCCGCCCTGGGCGGCCATCTCGCCGATTCCGAGGCCGCCCGGCCCAAGCGCTGGCTGGTCTCCTCCGCCCAGGACTTCCTGGCGGGGGACTTCAAGGACGCCTACGTCTCGAGCGACGGGCGGCTGCTGCTGGCCCCGACGCTGGAGGAGGTGCTGGACACCGAACAGCCGGTGATTCACGCGGCGGTGGCCGACAAGTCGGGCAATCTCTTCGTGGCCACCGGCAACGACGGGAAGATCTTCCGCATCCCGCGGCGCGGCTCGGGCCAGCAGTGGGCCGACCTGGGGGACAAAGGCGCCTTCGCCCTGGCGGTCGATTCCCAGAACCGGCTCTACGCGGGGACCTCGCCCGGGGGCAAGGTCTACCGGATCGCCGGCCAGAACCAGGCGGAGGCCTTCTTCGAGGCGGACGACAAG